>QZKV01000171.1 GCA_003599575.1 Desulfobacteraceae bacterium
GCGCGGCACAGGGACACGGTGCGCTGGAGGGTGCCCAGACAGACCCGGCAAGGCCGGCATTGGGCGAGGTGCTGCTCGATCGTTCGGCGGACGGTCCCGTCCAGTTCATTGTCCAGATACTCCGACATGCGGGCGAAAAGATCGCGGCATGCGCGATGATGATGGTTTGGGTCAGGCATCTTCAAAATAATCTTTCAGTTGATCCCTTAAAAAAAGTCGCGCCCGGTGCAGGCGCACTTTGATGTTGGCGGCCGTCAGATTCAAGATTTGAGCCGCTTCTTCCGTGGAAAAACCCTCCATGTCTCTCAACACGAGAACCGCGCGATATTTTTCGGGCAGTTCCCAAATCGCCGCGCGCATCTTTTGCCGCAGCTCTTCGTTGAGCACCTGCTCCAGGGGCAGCGCCGCCCATTGCGGCACCTGCTGCTCCACGTCGGCTTCGTCGCCTGGCAAAAAGTCATCCAGGGAAAGCTCGCGCACGGGCGCGAATTTGGACCTGCGCCGTTTTTTTATGCAAACGCTGGCCGCAATCCGGTACAACCAGTTCTTGAACTTGGTCTCCCGCCGGAAATCATTCAGATATCTGAATACGTTTAAGAAAGTCTCCTGAACGAGATCTTCGGCATCACCCACCGCCCCGCACATTTTAAACCCGAAATTGTACAAGGCCCCCTCGTAGCGCTGCACCAGATCGGTGAAAAGGGATTTGTCGCCGGCTTGAATGGCCTGAACCAGAGCAGTATCCGGGTCACTCTTTTTCTGAGATTCGTTCGGTTCGATCATCGGCATTGTTGCGTGTCACCTGACACGCATCGCGCATTCAGGTGGATACACCCAGTTTGGGCAGTATGTAAGCTTGCAGCAAATACCAGACCCCCACCACCGCCGCTAAAACGAGCACTTCTTGCATGGTTTCTCCTTACATAGTCCATGTTTCTCTCAACCTTCGGTAAGGAGACCGGGCCTGGGCAAAAGGTTACAGGGGAGTGTTCCGCGAATGGCTCAACCCCGGCCTCTCAGCGCGGCCGAATCGATTTCATATTTTTTGATTTTATAATGAATGGCCCGCCGGCTGATGCCGAGCAACTTGGCGGCCTCTTTCTGCACCCCGCCGGATTGTTTGAGCGCTCTGATGATGGCACTGCGTTCGGTATCTTCCAAGGAGAAAGAAGAGTTGCCGGCCACCGGCTCTTCGGGTGCCATAATGGCCGGCAGGCCGGACAAATGCATATCTTCCGCCCGCAGCACGTTGCCATGGCAGAGAACGATACCGGCTTCAATGGCGTTTTTCAGTTCGCGCACATTGCCCGGCCAGGGATAGTTGACCAGGTAGTCCATGGTTTCGGGGGGCATTTTCGCCATCCGTGTGCCGTTATGGCGCGCATACGATGTCATAAAAAATTGCGCCAGCAGGGGGATATCTTCTTTGCGGTCGCGCAAACGCGGAATTTGCAAGGTTACGACGCGCAGGCGATAATAAAGGTCTTCACGAAATCGGCCGTTTTTGATGTCATCGATCAGATCGGAATTGGTGGCCGCAAGAACGCGGCAATCGACCGGATTTTCTTTCAGGTCGCCGATGCGGCGGATCTTGCGATCTTCCAAAAAACGCAGCAGGCGGACCTGCATTTCGGTGGATATATTGCCGATCTCATCCAGAAAAAGGGTGCCTTTGTCCGCCGTTTCGATCAGTCCGCGCTTATCGTTGACTGCGTGGGTGAACGCGCCGCGCACATGTCCGAATAGCTCGCTCTCCAAAAGACCCGCCGGCGTGCTGCCGCAGTCCACAACGACAAAAGGTTGCTTGGATCTGGCGCTCAAACGGTGGATCAAGCGGGCGATACGCTCCTTGCCCACGCCGCTCTCCCCCAGAATGAGCACATTCACATCGCTCAGGGCCACTTTTTGCACCAGCCCATAGAGCTCTTTCATTTTGGGACTGATGGAGCTTTCCATGTCATTAAGCAGCGTGTCATCGTCGCCGCCTGACGCCAGACGCGGATTTTCCTCAAGCACCTTCTTCAATTTGTAAACCAATTCGCGGCCGTCGAATGGTTTGGCGATGTAATCGACCGCGCCGGCCTTGACCGCTTTGACGGCATCCGGGATGGTACCGTAGGCCGTCAGAAAAATGATCGGCAATCCGGGATGAAGGGTGCGGGCCTTGATCATCACCTCCATGCCGCTCATGCCGGGCATTTTCATATCCGATATCATCAAATCGATCTTATTCTCCTTCAACAACCGCAATGCATCCTGTCCGTTCTCCGCCTTGTAGATGGTGAATCCGGAAGATTGCAGGCGCGCTTCAAGCACCTGAAGAACATTTCGATCATCGTCCACTATCAGAATCGAGGATGGTATGTCCTGGGATAAGGCTGCTGCCATGTCGAATTCATCCTAATAGACTGTTAATCGGCTGAGGGGATTGCGTTTTTTTTCTTTTGAATTTTTTCGTCAATTTTTTCGAAGGCGCTAATCTGTTCATTCAGCCGTGATATTTCCTTTTCAAGGGCTTTGATCTTTTTATCTTTAAGATCGATTGTTTTTCCGGCCTCATCCAACTGTTTTTTGACACGCTTCAACTCTTGGTTGGCCCCCGCCAAAAGCCTATCCGGCATTCGGGGGTCGCTTTCCCCTTCCGAGCTGACCGGAACATAAGAGAAAATCATTTTTTCTTTTAAAACCGGAGCGAACAGGGCCGGATTTTCATAGTTGGGGTGGCCGACCGCATACTGCATCCAGCTATCCCATAAATTCAAGGCTTCCTTGTACTCCTCGAGTGTGTTTGCGGACATCAAGCGGGAGCAGGTCAGCCCGTATAAAGCCATCCTGGACATCTCCGGATTGGCCGTCTGCTCCCGAATGGATTCGAATTGGCGCGCCGATTTTTCATAGTCCCTGGTGTGGTAAAGGTCAACAGCGGCGATGTAATTTTTCAGTTCCACCGGGGATGAGCCTGCTTGCGGTCCTGCAGGCCTTTCTCTAAAGGGAAAAAGGCATCCGCCCGTTACCATGATAAGCCCCAGGCAAACCAACCCGATTGTCAGGCGCTGCAGATATCTCTTTGAAAACTTAAGAGCGCTGTTCATGTGTCGTCCAAAGGGCCTTTTTCATCCGCTCCATGAAAGAGATCGGTTTCTCCGAAATCCACGCGGTTTGCTTAATCCTTTTGTATACCATCTGCCTGTTCATGCGCAACATATATCCCAAGGGATTTTATTGCCGGTTCGGGCGCAAATGCTTTATACCCAAGGATTCAGAGCCGGGATCAGCGCGAAGGGTTTTAATCCTCGGCCGGTTCCGCCACCTGCATATGCATGGTGATTTCGTTTGGAAGTACGACCGGCAAGGTGAAGCTGAAGGTGGTCCCCTGGCCGATTTGACTTTCCACCCAAATGGTGCCGCCATGCGCCTCGATGATATTTTTAGTGATGCTCAGCCCCAGACCGACGCCATCCTGATGTTCCCGGGCGGTAGCGGCCCGGTAGAATTTGTTGAACAGCTTCCCCTGATCCTCTTCAAGAATGCCCGGACCCGTATCGATCACCCTGAATGTGATCCGGTTGCTCTTGTCCACGGAACCGGTGCGTATCCAAATCCGGGTTTTGTGATCGGAGAATTTGATGGCATTGCCGATGAGATTCAGGAATACCTGCTGAAGATATTGAGCATCGCCAAGCACATCGGGCGTTTCCGGTGAAATTTCAGAAGTGATCTGGACTTGCTTGGCCTCCGCGGAGGGTTTCAGCCGCTCAACGCATACGGTCACCAGGGCGTAGGTGTCCACGGGCTCATGAAGCAGCTTCAGTGCGCCGGGTTCCAGACGGGAAGCCTGCATGAGATGATTGAGCAGGTCGCAGATCCGGCCGATCTCGGAACCGGCGATCTCGAGAAATTTTCTCTGGCGGCTGTTGATCGGCCCCATGACTTCCTCTTCGATCATGTTCACCGATTCGCGAATAGAGGTCAAAGGCGTGCGGATCTCATGGCTCAACATGGAAATAAAGTCGGACCGCAGCTGTTCCTCCTGCCGCAAACGAGCGGCCATCTCGTTGAATGCCGCGGCCAATTCGCCGAATTCGTCCCGGGAATGGATTTTAAGCGGTTCACTGTGGCGATCCTTTGAAATGGAACGAATCCCGCTCATCAGATCTTTAAGCGGCCGGATCATGGAGTACGCTAAAAAGACCACTCCCAAGAGGCCGACCACGCTTGAAACACCCAACCCGATCAAAGCGTTATGAATGGACTGAATGCCTCGCCGGTTCAGTTCGCGGGTGGCATTTTCCACCTCAAGCTGATTTTCCTGTCGGGCCGTGGAGATCTTTTCGATCCAATCGTTGATGACTTTTTCCGGAATCCAAAGATTTTCGGACGATGTCCCTCGCCCCGGTGAGGATTGATCAACGGTCAAAGCATATTCACTGTAGGCTTCAAAAACTTCTTTCCAGTGGGGTGAAATGCGCTCCTGGGCGCCCAAAGCCAGAATTTTGATCAAGCCGCCCTCGAATTCCTTGCGCGCATTTGTAAAAAAAGTAAGGTAATCTTCCTTTTTCAGCAGGTTGTACTTCTTTTCGTTTTCCTCCATGCTGATCAGATTTTCGAGGATGCGTTTGGAATAATCGGAAATAGCATAATTTTTACTGACGATACTTTCCGAAATATGCACCACTTGTTGAAAATGCATGTAAAGGAGCACTATCGTTCCATAAAAAATGGTAACGATGGCAAAAAACCATATCAGCAGTTTGCCTGTAATCCCATAGCTTGGGTCCATCAACCGGACCGCCCTGATTTTATCCAATAGCCTCAGTTTCATCACCATTTCCATGAACTTGCCAGCACTCTAGCAGAATCCGGCGGACAAATCAATTTGGCTTGTATGGCTGCAGCAAATTCCAATCGAACATTGTTGACTGAACCCGGCCTGCCCATCCAATGACTTCTTCTGCAGAAACTCCGCCAAAAATATGTCAAACTTGCTTTATGGAGGCTGAATTTGGTTTCAGTTGGAATTGCGGATAGGCTTGAACACCCGCAGCTCCACACCGGTGGGACCGCTGCGCTTGTCCCGGCTTGCCGGTCGACCGTGCACCGGATTTCCGGACGCCTGCAATTTTTGTAATTGCGCGGGAAAAAATAAGCCCCCGAACTCCTCCTTCAAAATGAGCCTTTAACCAATCCTCTGATTTTGCAGTATTTAATCCGACAAAAAAATAGGCATGCATATTGCTATCTTCTGAAGAATGTCACCTTTGGACCCAGGAAGAAGCAGCATTAACCCTAATGAGATCGGATGAGATTAATGAAAAATGCTTACGCGAAAACCTGCCTGGTAGAAAGACGCCTCTCGATTGAGCGGCGCAGTTTCTCTTACTCCAACCATATACCAGAAAGGCGCTCGGGAATAGATCGGCGCAAAGATCCGCAAGCCGTGAACCAGAGCGAAAGACCCTCCTATATCTCCATCGTTTGGCAGGCAAAAGGTTGATGGTTTCGTAAAGGTCCACCACTGAGAGACCAGGGGCGATCCTTAAAGTTGAGCAATTTCTGTGAGGCGCTCATCGATTCCTGTGGTGAAAGGCCCCTTTTACGAATTGAAAAATCAACTTCTCCGAACCCGGATGGTCGGTTTTTATAAAGTAGGCAAAAACTCCGAGACCAGTTGAGCACTCTCGTGATTTTCCGACGTATGCTCCCAAGAGGCCACGATATCATGATCCAGCGATTGTTCTCAGTTCTAACAGTAATTGGCTTGTTCGCCTTTATGACCCTCACCTTTACCGCGGACGCCGATGCCGCGCAAGTATCCCTGGCGTGGGACGGCGCGGCCGGATCCGTCTCCGGTTATCGCCTTTTTACCCGGACTCAAGCCCAAACCTACGATTATGCATCGCCCACTTGGGATGGAACCACCAATACCTGCACCCTCGATGGATTAGACGAGAGTGCCATCCATTACTTCGTCGTTCGGGCCTATGACAGCCAGGGCAATGAAAGCACGGATTCAAACGAGGTCATGTTCCGGGCTTCCTCTCCAGCCTCGATACCAGCGCAGACATCCGATCCGGTGCCCCCGGATCTCCCCACGGCCCTTACCCCGGCGGGAAATGCCCAGGGAGTGGCACTCGAGCCGGAATTGGTGACAAGTCCGTTCAAGGATCCGACTGCGGGAGACTACCACACCAACACACGCTGGCAAGTCTTCCGATCTGACGATGACGTGCTCGTCTTCGACCTCTACAGCAATATCTACCTGACTCGTCTGAGCGTTCCGCCGCTGGTGCTTGATGGCGGCGGTGCGTACTATTGGACCGCCCAGCACTACAATCAGGCCGGCGCGGGCTCCCCGCCTGCAAGCAGCCTCACATTTTCGACCGCCGATCGGGCAGCGGACGCTGACGCCGACGGCGTTCCCGACAGCCAGGAAATTGCAGCTGAAACGGACCTCGACCGCGACGGCCGTTCGGACGGCGAGCAGGCCGACATGATACGTTTCCTATCTGTTTCGGGTGATCAGAAAATCGGCCTTCAGGCCAGCGCCGCATCGGCTACAGTCCGGTTGGAAGCCGCGCAATCCGTCGATGCGTCCACGGTCAGCAACCCCAAAGCCTTCCAGCCCAGCCTGCCCGTTGGCTTGTACAATTTTAAAATCACCCTGGATCAGCCGGGTGAATCGGTGATGGTCAAAATCCATTTCTCGAATCAGGTTAACGAGCAAAATCATTTTTACATGTTCGATCCGGCCATGGGTTACATTGATTTCGGTACGGCCGGCCTGATCGCACCGGATGGGCAAACCGCCGCGTTCACCTTCCAGGATGGCGGGGAAGGCGACATGGATGGCGTCGAGAACGGCATCATCGTCTCCCTGGGGGGCTACGGCAGCACCCCTCCCCCCCAAACCGCGCCCGCGGTGGCGAGCGGTAGCGCAAGCGGCGGGGGCGGCGGCGGAGGCGGCTGTTTCATCAGCACCCTGTTGAATCCCTAAAATCAACTTTCCCCTGCAAACGGGCAAATGGAGATGAATTCCTCCCATTTCCATTTGCCCGTCCCATCCGACCGCGGGCCTGAAAGATTCTGTCCGCTCATTTCATGCAGTTTGAAAAAAATCAATTTCGAACCTGCTCAACTTCTGAGAAGTCGCTACTTGACTGGTTCTCAAACCTTCTTAACGTGAGGGTGTTTCCAACTTCCCATTCGCGGTTGATGGTTCCGGCCCGATCAGGTCCCCCCTGCGACGCTTGTTGTACCGATGTCTCGGCCGCATGTTTTCATCCAGATGCGGCACGCGGCACTTGACTTGATGCTTTCAAGGGGCTAAAAACCAGGGTATTCTGCCCAGAACTAAATCCGGTTTTAAATTCGCTTCTTCGGCTCAGGAAGGAAAAGTTATGCTTCGCTTAGGCTCACCACCGTCCGAAACCCGTGAAATGGATCTGGATGATATCTTTCTTTCCCGCCTGAAGTTAATGATCATAATGGCCAAGTCGTTTCTGAACGGATGTCCCTTGGGTGAACATCGCCGCCGCGCCATGCTTGAAAATGCACGCTATATTGAAACCGAGTGCGTTGATTTGGGCGATATGCATTCCGGATTTCTGGACAGGCCTGAAGGTTCGGGGGAAGTCGAGTACGATCACGTATTTTATCAGCGGGTCAAACTGCTGGCCGTCATGGTCAAAGCCGCTGCCAAGGGCTTCCCTATGGGCGAGCACCGTGAATCCGCCATGCGTGAAAACCTGGATAGCATTTGCCACACGTTGATGTTCAACAGCCAGCCCGAAGATATGGCTTTTTTGAAGGTGGCCTGAATGTCTGTTGACGATGCCCGCATTCTAGTGATCGATGATGATCCATTCGTCCGTGACTTTGCCGTGCATGCCATTGAATTCACCACCAACCGGCAGGTCGCCACATTTGAAAGCGGTTTTCGGGCCTGGCAGTTCATTCTGGACCAAAGCAGCCATATGGATGTGGTCATTGCGGACGCCAACATTCCGGATATGAACGGATTGGAGCTGCTGGAGCGCATCAAAAAGCAGTTCCCCGAGAAAATTTTCATTCTCACGTCGAGCAACTCCGCACATGAAAAGACAGCCTATCAGATGGGCGCTGATGCATTTCTCTCAAAACCATTCGATATCAATGATCTATTCACCATCATGGATAAACTCATTTTATCACCCGCCGATCCAAGGTGAATGGCCCCATCCTTTCCGCCGCAAGAGAGTAACCCTGGCGGGAGAGCCGCACACAGTTAAGAACAACCCAACAAACTCAACAAACCCAACAAACTCAACAAACTCAACAAACTCAACAACCCGACAACCGACGTTTTCCCTTAACCCAAGGAGGTGACATGCGCATATGGAAAGCAGCGCTGCTTTCAGTTGTTTTGTCGCTGGCCGCAACGATCGCTTCTTCGGAAACCCTTTACAAGTGGATCGACGGTCAAGGCGTGCAAAGATTCAGCAACCAACCGCCGCCATCGGACGTTGAGGCGTATGAAACCTTTGAAAGTGCTCCCGAGCCTTCGTCCGATAGCGGCCAGAGAGAAGAATTCAAACACATGCTGCAGAAAGTGGAGCAGGAAAATCGCCAAAACGAAGCACAAGCCAGGCAAGAGGCATCGCAACGCGCCAACGAAAAAAAACGCAAAGCCGAAGCCGAACGCCGGTTCCGCATCCAGGCCGAACGGCAGGATCTGGAGCGACAGATAGAGGCGATCGAAAAACGCGCCTTGGGACCGAATTTTACCCAAGGCATGCGCCAAGCCCAAATCGAGCAGATCAAACTGAAGATCGAGGCCTTGGAAGAATCGGGGAAGACCGGTACAGTTCCAAAGAACAGCCAAGGCGCTGAAGCGGGAAGATCGACGTACTGAAGATCGACCCTACCGGAATATGGAAAGCGAAATGCTTCTTATTCTCCGTGCCCGTTGCGATGAGTGATCGAAGGCATAAATTCAGTGACGTATAATCTTGTCTTCAATAACGTACCGCTTGGGGGGATTTGCTTTGTCGGTGAATTGGCCGGCCTCGGGGTCGGTATCGGAATCGGCATCGGTATCGAATTCGATTGCGACCCCGATACCGACCCCGACCCCGAATAGTTGGTCATAATATTCAGGAATATGTGTACTACGGTTACCACCCTTTGGCCGTGAGGATGCTCTTGAGTTTGTTTTCCATCTGTTTTTCGACCAGCACCATCTTCCGGGCCTGGGCCTGTTTAATTTTTTCGGTCAGCTTGTCCAGATCGGCCGGCTTTTCGACGAAATCCATGGCTCCCAGCTTCATGGCCTCGATGCCCTTTTCAAGAGTGGCATGACCTGTGAGCAAAATGACCTGCAGGGCCGGATTGCGCTCTTTAATGGCTTTTAACGTTTGAATGCCATCTACGCCGGGCATCATGAGGTCCAGCACAATGGCGTCAAAACCGCCGTTTTCCACCTGCTGCAAAGCCTCCTGGGCCGATTCGGCCGTTGTGACCTGCATGCCCCTGGCGGTCATACGCTCGGACATGACGGATAAAAAGCCTTTTTCATCGTCCACGAGCAGAACTCTTTCACCCATGGTGTACCTCCTTTGAGCTGAATCCGGTAAGGATCAGCAGTTGGGTAACTCGATAGTAATGCGCCCGGCCGTCCCATCCACCCTAAAAGTTGCATTTAAGGCGCTCAACAGGGTGGCTTCGATTTCCTGGGGAAACGATCCTGCGCCTGTCTCCAATAAACCATTCAAGGGTTCAACGCTGATTTGGACGCCATCTTCGGAACGGGCGGTCTGCAAAATTATGGTTTGGCCCGGCAGCGCTGTTTGCAGGGCAAAATTCAAGCAGCGGCCCAGAAGAATCAACAGCCAAAAGGGCGCCGTCCTGATAGGGGCCGGGGCCACGGCCGGGGCAAAGGAAAAGGCGACCTGGTGCATGGCGGCTTCGCGCAGGGACAATTCCGACACCAAAGCAACCAGATCGTTCAGATCGATCGATTTGAACGGATCGTCCACGCTGTGGGCGAACCTGTTCATGTTCTTGATAATTTTATCAGCCCGCTGGGTCTGCTCTTCAATACGCGCCGCCACCACCTTGAATCGGGCGGGATCGACCGGCATGCCCTTGTCCATCATCAGCAGGTAGTCGTTCAGCAATCCTGCGTTTTCCTTGATGATGGCCAGTACATTCTTCAATTCATGTGAAACAGAGGCCGTGGTGCGGCCGAAGTATTGCAGGCCGGCTTGACCGATAAGGTCCGGAAGCGTGCTCATGGCGTACCTCCCTCAGGCTGCATCAGTTTCTTCATCAGGCGGATCAGATGTTCGATGTCGATGGGTTTGACCAGATAGCAGGCCTCGCCCTCCCGGCAGGAGACTTCCTTGAAATCGGTCTCCGATCCATACCCGGTCAAAAAAATGAATTTCATATGCGGGTAGAGCGATTGCAGGCGTTCGCGCAATTCCAATCCTCCCAGGCGGGGCATTTTTACATCCAGTACGGCCAGATCATACGGTTTGGATGCCGCACGGTCGAGGGCTTCCCGGCCGTTGGTGACCCAGTCCGCTTCAATGCCGCGCATGTCAAGCCTTTCGGCCAATGCGGAGGCCAGATCGGCTTCGTCATCCACTAAAAGTACACGCATGGTCCTGTCCTTTCCGGCTCATGCTGCCGGGCAGGTGGATCGTAAAACAGGTGCCTTGGCCTACTGCACTGGTCACCTCGATCTCTGCGCCGATTTCATGAACCAAATTGTAGGTGATGGACAATCCCAAACCGGTGCCGCCCTGGCCTGTCTTGGTTGAAAAGAACGGCTCGAAAATGCGATGCAGGTCTTCGGCGGGGATGCCGCATCCGTCATCACAGATCCGCATCGACACTCCGTCCGCCACGGGTTGAACCCCGATTTCCAGATGACCGTCATCGCCCATGGCGGCAAAGGCGTTGTTGATGATGTTCAAGAGAATCTGCTGTAGCTTGCCCCGGTCGGTCTCGATGGGCGCAATGTTCGCGGCGATATCCAGCCGGATCTGAATCGCGCGCACTTGCGCCTCTCTTTCCACAAAGCTGATGACCTCGCGTACGACCTCTTCCAGTTTCAATTTTTCGATGGAGGCATCGAAATTGCGGGCAAAGGTCAGCAGCCGTTTGGTGATTTTGCCGGCGCGTTGTACCGAACCGATAATAGCGTCCACGATGCCGATCAATTTCTCATCAGCGGCATACTGGCGTTTGATCGTAAAAAGATCTTTGATCAATCCGGCCTTCTCGTTGATGATGGCCAACGGGTTGTTGATTTCATGCGCCACGCCGGCGGCCATCCGCCCGATGGAAGCCATCTTGTTGGCATACTCGACCTGATGCAGGCTCATAAGCCGTTTTTCATCGGCCAGATGCATGTTGCGCACCATGTAGGTGGCCGTTCCAAAGATCACCGCCAAAATCAGGGTGACGCTGAAAACCAGGAACAGGATCAGCTTCAGCCGGGTGCTGCGCCAGGGCTGCATCAGGTCCTGCTGGCTCTTGGCCACCATCAGAATAAAGGGCGTTCCCTCGATGAAACGGTACCCGACCAGCAGTGTTTCACCTCTGGCGTTGGCACCCTCCATCACCTGGGTGCTCGGGTAGTATTCCGGGACCGGCAAGGAGAGTTTGTCCAGAACGCGGCCATAGTAGCGCGAATTGGTCTGCAGGATGCCGCGCGCATTCACGATGAAGGCGTCTCCCAGGCCGCTCAATTCCATATGGGCCAGCAGCTCTTCAAACGGCTTGATGCCCAGGGATGCGCGCAGGACTTGAAAGGAGCCGTCCGGCAGGCTCTGTTTGACCGCAATGATCAAATGCGGCACCTGCCGGTAGCCCAAGAAAACGTCACTGATGTAGATACCGCGGTCCACCACCAGCTGGAACCAGGGTTGATCATGATAATCCTTGTGTTCCAGGCGGAAAGGACCCACATAGGCGATCTGATCGCCGTCCGCACCGATGACTCCCAGGTCCATGAATCCTCCGCCGAAACTCTTCTTCAAACTGCCGAGAATGGCTTCCAGCCGCTCCGGATCGCTCAGCGCCGCGGGTGAGTTGTCGCGCACGATAAAATCCAGGGCCGACTGGCGTTCGCTAAGAAAAAAACCGATGACCCGGCGCGCATTGGAGACCACGCGGGCCGTTCGCAAACGGAACTCCTGCTCGAGAGCCTGCTCGGTCACCTTATAGTCCACCAGAGTGATGAAGATCAGCGGGACCAGGGCCACTACACCGGTCAGCAAAATCGACCATTTCCAGATGCGCCGGTAATTGAACAGATATCTGGACGCGCCCGGGGAAGAGGGGCGAACGTTCCAGAAAGCCGGTTTTATTTTTTCAAGCAACATCATGGGTTGACCCTGCCAAAGATAACTCATCCAGCCCACTATAGCCGAGCGGCATTCTTCTGCCGGATCTTTTCATTGGCGCTTTTGATGGTGGCGCTGAGCTCCTCCACGTCCACAGGCTTTTGCAGATAGGCAAAGGCGCCCAGTTGCATGCACATCAGCCGGTCGGACTCCGAACCGTGCCCGGTCAGGATGATCACTTCGATCTCCGGCTGGGTCGCCTTGACCCGGCGCAGCACTTCGATGCCGTCGATGCCCGGCATTTTGAGATCCAGGATCATCACATCCGGGGTATCCTCGCGAACCACCTCCAGTGCCGATTCGCCGTCGTAGGCCACGGCTGATCCCATGTCGCGCATGAGCAGCCTCTCGGACAAAGTTTGTACAAACTCACGTTCGTCATCCACAAGAAGTATTTTAGAGGGCATATTAAAATCCTGTTTGCGGTAGATGTCGGCCTGGTAAAACCCGGGCCCGACTTTGGTTTGCACGCTTTTGACGCCGGGTACTGCGTCGGCAATGGATTTGAGCTCGCTCTCCAGACGGTTGAGCATCAGGACATGTTTGTTGATGGTCAGCAGAACCGCGCCATCCCTGGCCTGCACCCCGGCCTGATGGCCTTCCCGCACCAGCGCCGTTTCGACCAGCGCAGACAGCTGAAAATCGTCGACAGCCCGGCGGCCGCGTTCGGTAATGCGCACGACGGCTGAAGCGGCATTCTCCGCAATGGCGGCGGCGATCGCGGCGGCCTCCATTTTATCCGTGGGCATAACCATGTCATATAACTCAGCGGCCCATGGATCAGCTCTGTCTAAAAGCATTTTGGTCCATTCGGCCCGGTCCTCCTCCTGCTTGTGGATCAATTTGAGCGCCTCCTGATCCTGGACATGCAGTTCGGCAGCCGCTTTGGCGGTGCGAAACTTGAGGTCAGCGATCAGGCAGACCCGCAGCACATGGCTGATAGAGCGCGGAATGAGCTGGCCTGCGAATCCGCTGATCACCAGGCGATCGGCGCTGAGGGCGTGTGCCACGGCCAGGCGCAGGTGGGCCAGGGTGCGCTCCCGTTCGTGCGTGAATTTATTGAAGACCGATGCTCTGGAAGAAAAAGCGCGTTCGATTTTGGTTTCAGGTATGCCGGATTTCTGGCTGGCCTGCACGACAAGATCGGCATCGGTCAGCAGTTGGAAGCCGGTCCGTTCGATCAATGCGCGGACCACCGCCTCTTCGTTACAGAAACTACCGCTGAAAACAGTTACACTTGACATAGATCTCTCCCGTTAATTCTCGATGAGACGGCACACGGTCAGCAACGGACAGGCCTGTTCCAGGCTCAACCTGTGGGACACGGGGTGCACCGCGCTGATAGCCTTCTCCATGGTTGCGAAAATATGGTTTTCGCCTATTTTTTCCGGCAGGTGGGTGCGCCGCAAGACGCTCATGACCGCTTCGTTGACGCCGCTCAAGGAGATATCCACCCCGGCGCTGCGCACCCGGTCGATCAACAGTGACAAGGTCTCTTCTCCCGAAGCATCGATATCGTTGATCCCGTTGCAGACCATGATGAGATGGTTCAACCCCTTCTTGGCACGCATGATCTCCATGATTTTATCTTCCAGGTAGCTGGAGTTGGCGAAAAACAGCGGGCCGTCGAAGCGCACCATGGCCACATGCTCGCACTCTTTCAAACCGTGGGTCGAAACGCAGCGCAAGGACTGGTCGTCGGCGCGCGCCAGGGAGACCACTTTGGGTCGCATGCTCTTGTAAAGGAAAACCAGCAATGACAGGCTCACGCCGATCATGATGCCCTTGTCCAGATGGGGTGCAAAGGCCAGGGTCGCGGCAAAAGAGATGATGGAAATGGCGCCGTCGTACCATTTGGCGCGCCAGGCGTGCACGAAACCGGAGACATTGATCAGGCCGATCACGGCCATCATGATCACCGCGGCCAGCACCGATTGGGGCAGGTGATAGAGCAGGGGCGTGAAAAACAACAATGCGATCACCACTGTCGCGCTGGTAAAGACGCTGGAAAGGCCGGATACGGCGCCGGCTTGCAGGTTGACCGCCGACCGGGAAAAGGAACCCGAGACAGGATAGCTCTTACCCAGCGCACCGAGCATGTTGGCCAGACCCTGCCCGATCAACTCCTGATTCGGATCGAGCCGCTGGCCGGTTTTGGCAGCCATGGCCTTGGCGATGGAGATGGCTTCCATGAAACCCAGAAGCGAGATAATGACCGCGAAGGGAAACAGGCGGCCGATGACCTTCCAGTTTATTTCCGGGATGCTCAGACTCGGCAGGCCGCTAGGAATGCTGCCGATTACGGCGCCGCCGCCCATCATGATGATCCGGTTTCCTTCCAAAGATGCATTGCCTATTTTAATATGCCAGGCGCGTCCGTCCGTTTTGGCACCGGGCGGCACCTCCACTTCTGAGTAAAAGATAATCTTTTCCCCGCCTTGGGGTACTCCTTTAAAAATCATGGAACGCAGCCCTTGGCGAGCCAGGTGGACCTCTTCCCTGAGCTGCTGCATGCGAACATTGATCAGATCGGCCTGGTGTCGGCCATTGAGCACGCCCACCGCATCTTGGGTTTCGGTGGCTTGATCCATGGCGTGACTTACCTCGGTGCGCTGTAGCGAAAGGGCGGCGATACCGCCGGTGGTCGCGTTGAATTGATCGATAAGCTCTTGGGCCTGCTGTGATCTGATGTGCTCCCGTTCAATGGTGCGGTTGTGCTCAAAGCCGGTTCCCCAAGAGACCAGCGTGGTCAGCACCACGGCCACCAAGACGTTGGGAATGCGCGGCCAGAAAATTTTGAGCCCGTACATCACCCCGAACGCGAATACACCTATCAGCAAAGTGGGCCAGTGGGTATAGTGCAGGGCGGCCTGGATGACGCGCCAAATGGTTTCGTAGTAGTGCTCAGCCGTGTCCACATACACCCCGAACATACTGGAAAGCTGCGAGGAGGCGATAATGATCGCGCCTGCATTGGTAAAACCGTTGACCACGGGGTGGGATAGAAAATTCACAACCAAGCCGAGCTTGAGAACACCCAACAGGAACTGAAAGCCGCCCACCATCAGGGCCAGCAAAATGGCATAGGCGATGTAGCCCTCGCTGCCGGCGGTGGCCAGCGGCTCGAGGGAGGCCGCTGTCATCAGTGACACCACCGCCACCGGTCCCGTGGCCAGTTGCCGGCTGGAGCCGAACAAGGCCGCGATCATGGGCGGCAGAAATGCCGCATACAACCCGTAATAGGCCGGCAGCCCGGCCAATTGGGCATAGGCCATGGACTGGGGGATCAAAACGAGCGCGACCGTCAGTCCGGCGATCGCATCTGTTTTAAATTGGCTCAGCCCGTAGTCCTGGAACCACTTGAGGAACGGAAAGACCTTGGAAAGCATGGGTTAACTCCTGACCGATGGCAAGTTGTTCTGCAAAAGCGTGCGGCAGGAATGGACCACGTCTTCGTACAGCACGCCCGCGTCATACAATTGATAATTGTGAAATCGAACCAGTCCGTCCACCATCGTGAAAACGATCATGGCCAAACGGCGCGCCGGCGCGGCGCGGATGGAGCCGTCCTTCTGGCCGGCGGCGACGGCATGTTCGAAAATGTCGATCAAACAATTGTAAATGGCCTCAAGGCAGTCGTGGCAGGTGGGATTGACGCGCGCCAGCTCGTAAGCGTCGTGCCGGTGCAGCAGCATGAATCGATCTTCCATCTGGGCAACCATGTGCATGTAGAAGGCGATCACCTCCTCCACCATCTGCAGGCCCGACTCGAATTGGTGTTCGTCGCGGTAACGCGTAAATTCCGCAATGATATCCTGCTGAAAGGATTTGAGAATGGCTAAAAACAGTTCTTCCTTGTTTTTGTAATGATAAAAGATGGTGCCTTGGGCCACATCGGTGAGATTGGCAAGCTCGGCTACCGAGGCCTCCTTGTAACCCTTGACGGCCAAGAGATGGGTGGCTGCACGCAGAATTTCTGCTTTTTTGGACATAGATCATTCCATTCTGAAATTTGTACTGAGTGCTCAGTCAGTTTTTAGAAGCACCGGTTTTGAAAGTCAACAACTTTTTGGGGTTGGTGGGTTCGTTGGGTTTATTGAGTTTGTTGGGTTGGTTGGGTTTATTGAGTTTGTTGGGTTGTTGAGTGGGTTGGGTTGTTGAGTGGGTTGGGTTGTTGAGTGGGTTGGGTTGTTGAGTGGGTTGGGTTGTTGAGTTTGTTGGGTTGCTGAATTTTGGATGGAAGGCTTTGAAGGGGCAAGCTCAACAGATTAAAAGAAATTCGCTGGTTCCCAAGCTCCAGCTTGGGAACCTGTTCCGCGAAGCGCATAACGCTTCCATTTCGGAATTCTTCCACTACACGGGGGAAGCTGGAGCTTTTAGTAAAGGGGGTTCCCAAGCCGGAGCTTGGGAACCAGCGAAACGTACCGCTTTGGGGGATTTGCTTAGCTGGTGAATTGGTCGACCTCGGGGTCGGTATCGGTATCGATATCGAATTCGATTGCGACCACGATACCGATACCGAATAGTTACGTCCTAATATTAGGAATATGTATACCAAGGCTGGAGGGCATTATCCTGCTGAGTCAAAAAACAAACCCCACCAACCATTAAAGCTCAATAACCCAATAAACTCAATAAACCCAACCAACCCAACCAACCCAACCAACCCAATCAACCCAACAAACCCAATCAACCCAACAAACCCAACTACTCCTGATCCTTATCCTGGTGGAATACCCGGCCGGGGTGCCGGATCAGCTCCTGAATCTTGGCTTTGCGGATCTTTTGCTCATGCTGATCTTTTTTTTCGAAAGCTTCTCCGAGCTTGACCATGAAGTCCTCAAATTTGACCGGTTTGAGCAGGTAATCGAAAGCGCCCAGCTTCATCCCTTCAATGCTGGTTTCCACAGAGGCGTGCCCGGTCAGCAGGATGACTTCGGTCAGCGGGGCTTTGCGTTTCATCTCCCTTAATGCCTCAATGCCGTCCATGCCGCCGGGCATCTTGATATCCAGCACCACCACGTCGAAAAGCCGCTTGTCCATCAGCTTCAAGGCCTCTTCGGCGCTGGTCACACCGGAGGTGTTGATATTGCGTTTTTGAAGCCGCTTGGTGATGGTATCCAGAAAGTCCACTTCATCGTCCACAACCAAAATGCTGAAGTAGTCCATAGATCCTCCTGTTGTATAAATAAGATTTTCGAGGCCGCGAGCGTCCGGTGCCGAATTATATCATAAATTACAGCGGTGAGAATATGGTTGCCCATTCTTTACCCCCGGGAGAGCAAAACGGATCAAAAAAAAGCCCGGTCCGCGATGATGTAGGGCAGAATTCCTGCCTTTGTCATTTTCCTATTAAAACGGCCAGCTCAACACCCGCCAATAGCCGAAAACGGCCCAGATCCATAACACCAGCCAGGACAGGATGGTGATCGGGACGCCGTACTTGACGAAATCCATCACATCCAGCAGGCGTTCTCCGGTTTCCGGGTCTCGTCCCATGCCGAATGCAATGGCGTTGTTGGGCGTGCCGACCACCAGAAAATTGGCAAAGGACGAGGAGAAGGAACAGATCAGGCCCACTTTCCACACGCTGACGCCGGCCAGTGTCGCCATGGGCAGCACCACGGGTCCCAGCGCCGCCACGGTGGCGCCGTCGCTCATAAAATTGGTCATGGTGCCGGTCAGGATGCTGACCCCCACCACCAGACCCTCGCCGCTGCTGAGAAAGTCGGGCAGCGCGCTTACGAAGCTTTCGGCCAGCCACAAGGCCCCGCCGGTGAATTTGAGGCCCACACCGATCGCGGTGGCCGCGGCATACAGTCCGACCACATCGAAGGCCACACCTTCCTGGACATCTTCCCAACGCAGGATGCGCGTGACGAACATGGCCATGACGGCATACAGTGTCGGCCCGCCCAGGCCGGCGTGTTCGCCGATGATCAACCAAGCCGCCACCAGCAGCACCAGAATGACAGCCATGATGGCTTCCAGGCCCTTGAATTTGGGCATGCGGGCCACTTCGGCGCGCACCACTTCAGCCGGATTCATATCGGGCACCTTGAAGCGCGGTTTGCAGCGCAAATACATATAGGCGCCGATGACGCAGGACATCAAGGGCACAAAGGCGATACCTGTTTTCATCCATTCCAGAAACGAAATGGGCGTGCCGTACTCCATCAGGTACCCCACCATGATGGCATTGCGTCCGCCGGCCGCCGGGGAGCCCGGTCCGCCGACATTGGCTGCAAAAGTGAGGCTGAGCAGCAAGAAAACCCCCAAGGCGGGGTCCTTGTCCACCCCGTGCATCCTGCAGCTGACTTTATAGATTCCCATCAGGACCGGAATCAGCAGGGCCACCAGGGCGTGTTCGGACAGAAAGCTGGCGGCCACGGATAGCATGGGCAGAAAGATGAAGGCAAAGGCCTTGGCGCTGCGTATGCGGCTGAGCAATATCAGGCCGATGCGTTTGTCCAGACCGGTTTTGGCCACTCCCACGGCCACGGCCAGGATGCCGAAAACGAAAAAGACGGCATCGGACATGTAGGCTTTGGAGATTTCGTTCAAAGGCAGGATGGCGAACAGATAGATCGCCACACCGACCAGAATATCGGTTGCGCCGATGGGCAAAGCTTCGGTGCCCCACAGGAAAGCTGCCCAGAAGAGAATCAGGACCATGACTTTGGCCAGCCGGGCGACCTGATCGGCCTTCATCAAGCTTTCTCTGCCATGCTCTCCGACCGTTTCGGTTTTGCCCTCCTGGGCGGCTTTAAAAGCAGCCGGCCGCAGTTTTTGGTTGACCGTATCGACGATGTTTTTGGCATTGCGCGGCAGTTTGTAACCCGCCGGATCTGCTTTGGTGACCATATTCAGCATGGACTGGGGCGGCGGCATAATGGTCAATGCGATGAACACGAGCGCTGAAATCAAAATCAGGACCGGTTTGTAGCCGGGCTGGCTCTTCCAGCTCCAGCCGTGCTCCGGCAGGGCACTCAACACTTTGTGGGCCATTTTTCCTCCTCGATGCATCCGCGCAAGCATTACTTGTCTTTGAACTCGTCCAATATTTCCCGCGGCGTACCCATCAACTTGCGCATGCGGGCCACCCGGATTTTGCCCTCCAGATCCTGCCGGCGCTGAAAGGCTGCTTCGGCCTTATGGATCAGATCGGGGATATCGGTGGGTTTCATCAGATAATCGCATGCGCCGGTCTTCAGCCCCTCGATTGCGGATTCAACCGTGGCATGGCCGGTGAGCATGATCACCTCCACCATGGGATACTGGCGCTTGATTTCTTTCAGGGTGGCAATACCGTCCATGCCCGGCATCTTGACATCCAGCACCACTACGTGGATGTCGCTGGTGCGCAACTTTTCCAATGCCTCGACCCCGCCGGCGGCCGTCACAACGGAATAGCCCAGGCGGGTAATCAACTTGCTGGTGGTCGTCAGGAAACGCTCTTCATCATCGACGAGCATCATGACCATATTCTTTTCCATGAACTTCTCCTTTCGCGAATTGAGTCGCCGCTGGTCATCGAAATGGTTGGCATACGGCCCGGCCGGAGTTATGCGTTTGGACAGGCCTGCACCTTGCGGGCAATTTCATCGAATACGTCCGAAAGGCGCAGGATACCGACCACTTCCGGTCCGTCGTTGACCAGCAGGGATTGGAACGACCCCATCACCAGATGGTGAAGGGCTACATCCAGGGAGGCGGTCACCTGGACGTATTCGCTTTCCTCCGGGGTGTACATGAAATCCCGAACGGTTTGCACGGATGCCTTGCGACAGATATCGTCGATGGCTTCGTCCCATAAATTATGGTGCGTCAACATCGATTTGATGAACTGGCGTGTGAACCCCATGTGGGCCAAACCCTGCCGGGGCGTTATCAATTGGCGGTATTTGGGTTCAAGACCGCGAACGACTTCCATCATACCGATCTTGCCGACCAGGCGGCCCTTGGCATCCAGAACCAGCACGGCCCGATGGTGGCGTTTTCCCGGGGCAAGTCGGGCATTGGACGCTTGCAAGGCCAAAAACGCCTCTTGTAAAGTGGCCTTTTCCGATACCGTGGCATATTCCGCCAACGGTACCATCAATTCTTTCACCGAACGAAGCTTGGCCATACATCTCTCCTTTGCGCTCATTTTGGACTTTCGATATCGTGGTCAGGAGGATAGCAATCCGCACGCCATTTTTACGCGTGTTGCGGACTTTCACAAAGTATCGAAATTCCATATATTTATCGATTGATCGCCATTTCAGGCCGCGTCAAAGCGAACCGGTTGCGTCAGGTTTTTTTACAACCTGTTAATTTCCCCTGCAGGCCGGGGGTGCCTTGGATGGGGGGGTTGCTCGCTAGAAAGTTCGCACGGATGGGTGATTCATTTCTGCAAGATCTTCTCTATTTCGAAAAAGAGTTCCTGTTCACGGATGATTCCCGCCATACGCCCCGCGCGCCGGACGACCAGACGGCGGATATTTTGGGTGAGCATCATGTAAGCCGCCTCCATCAGGTTGGCTTCCGCATCAATGGTCTGCGGCGCCGGCTGCATCAAGGCCGCCACTGGATGATCGCCCATCTCTTTGACGGCCCGGCTGAACATGCCGTGCCAGAACAGGGGGGAGTATCGGATGCTATCGGCCATGGAGGGACGCGAGGCCGAGAGGTAGGCCGGCATCATGCCCGAGAGCAGGTCGGTAATGGCAAGGACGCCGGTCATTTCGCCGGCAGCGTTGAAAACCAACACGCTGCGATGGCCGGTTTCCATCAAGCGGCTGGTGGAGATCCTGTAAGCAAAGGAGTCCCGGAGGGCTTGAACCGCCACCCGAACCGAATCGTTTTCCTTAACCGTGGTGTATTCCGCCAAAGGAATCATCACCTCGCCCACCTTTTTCTCGTCAATGGCACCCGCCAGGCCTTTTATCTTGCTGGCGTCCACGATCTTGGAGGCCAGCAGATCGATGTCACAGGGTTTGGCAAGATAATCGAAAGCCCCCTCGGCCAAGGCCTCCTTGGCCGAGGGCATGGCTCCGTGCCCGGTCAACATGATCACCGGCAACCGGGGATAACGCTTCTTGATCTCTTTAAGCACCTGATGGCCGTCCATGCCGGGTAATTTGACATCGAGCACTACCACATCGGGGTTTTCCGTCAGCTTGGCGAGCGCTTCCGGGCCATCGGCGGCCATTACGGTATCGAACCCGCGGCGGTTCAGTATTTTGCGGGTGGTCTCGCGGAACTTTTCCTCATCGTCCACCATCAACACCTTTATCTTGTGATTCATTACCAGCTCCTTGATTGGCGCGTTCATCGGATCGGTCAGGCGCCTTGGTGCGGTCGATCTGTTCAGCACGCTGCGCCGGTGATGGTTAAACATCCCTTACACGAGGGAGGCTGCTATGACTGTTCAGTACATGCACAATGCTTCAAAACCTTCGCATTCATCCTTCAGGACCACCCGCCGTCAGCGGCAGCAGGATGCGGAAAAGCATGATGATCATGGTTACCGTCAGCGCCAGAACGACCGCTGTTTGACCGCGCGTCAGACCACAGCCGCGGCGCATTCCGGTCCAGATCAGCCACCACTTCCATGGTTCGGCAATCATCACCAGCACGGGGTTCCAGGAAAGCAGCAAAGTAACGCCCGAACTATGGGCAAAGATGCTGAAGATTCTGCTGAAGTCAATCTTGTGGCCGGTGAGCGGCACCGCCATCGGGTATGCCAGGCCGGCGGCCAGCAACGCCATGCCGAACCCGTTGACCGCCAGAATCGCCCCCTGGACCAGGTTTCCGGACAGCGGCCCGGTCAGAATCGCCGCGCCTGCGCTGATAAGGCTGGATATGGCCAAAAAGGCCGCCGCCGGCATACCCTGGGAGTGGGTATCGCCAGCGTCAAAAAAAAGCTTCGGCGCTTTCACCAGCTGCACCCATGTATGCAGATATGCCCTGAGGAAGAAAGTTTTTTCCCTCATCGGTTCACATCCAACCGAAACGGACCATCAGCCCAAATGCGGCCATAGCGATGGTCAGAATAAAAAAGAAACGGCGTTCGGCGTCACGGGAAAAATAAATCCGTCCGCTCGCGCACCGCTTCGGTTTGGCGGCAGGCCCATCGGCCTGCGTGCGATGGGTATTGATCATGTTCATTCATCCAAGGTTTTCAAAAGCCCGGCAGACCTGCAAAACCCCGCAGTTTCCAGTAGATGCCGGCCAGCAAGATCAACACCACGTTGGAACAGATCCAGGCCAGCACACCCACGCGCAGAAAGTCCTTGGGCCCAAGGTATCCGCTGGCATAAACGATGGCATTGGGCGGTGTGCCGATGATCAGGCAGTAGGCAAAAGAGGATGCCATCGCCGTGCCCATGGCGATAAAGGGCAGGAAGGTTGATCCCGGATGCACCAGTCCGGCCACGTTGAGCACCACCGGGCCGACTGCCGCAGCGGCCGGTCCGTCCGCCATCAAATTGGTGATTACACCCGTCAGCCCGTTGGTGACCGCCATCAGCGGCAATCCTGCGTTGATACCCAGCGGGGCGAGTACTTCCAGGGCCGAACGGGCCAGCCAGTAAGCCGCGCCGGTTTCATCCAAAATACGACCGAACAGAATCGCGCCGGCATAGAGCCAGACCACCCCCCAGTCCACGCGATCCTGGTAGTCGCGCCAGGTGGTCACGCCGGCCAGCAGATAGGCGATCGCGCCGCCCACGGCCACCGTGCCGATCCCCAGGCGCACCGGGTAGATGCCCATGTCATAGAACGATTTTTCGGTGAACCAGCCGAAAACCATGACCACGAAAATCACCAGGGCCCAAATCTGCTGGCGGCTCCAGCCGCCCATTTTGTCGATTTCGCCGCGCAACTGCTCCATGGCCGGGGCCAGGGAGTGGATCCGCGGTTTGAAACGCCAATTGACCAAAAGCCAGGTGAGCGGGATCATGACGAAGAGAAAGGGAAAACAGTAGGTCACCCACTGCATATAGCCGATATCGATGCCGAACATGTCCTGCAGGTAGGTCATCATGATCACGTTGCGGGCGCCGCCGGAGGGGGCGCCCGGTCCGCCCATGTTGCAGGCCATGGCGATGCTGATCATCAGCATCTTGCCCAGTTCGGGATCCTCGGGAATTTCGCGGGTCAGACTGTTCTGATAGAGCAGCATGCCGATGGGCAGAAACATGGCCGCCAGGGCGTGATCCGAAATAAAGGCGGCCAGGGGGGTGATGACCACGAAGAACATCAAGGTGATGTAGCGCACGTTGGGAACGGCCAGTTTGTTGAACATGGCCAGGCAGACGCGTTTGTCGACACCCGTTTTAACAAAGGCCGCGGCGAACATGAGGCTGCCCATGATGAACCAGACCGAATCGCTCCAGTAAAACATGGCCAGGGAATCGCGCCCCACCACGCCGGTGGTGACGAGCACCAGGCCCATCACGAACGCCACGCCCGGCAGGGGCATGCATTCGGTCAGGAAGCAGCCCACCACGAAGACAGTCAGGGCGATGGCCACCTTTACATGCCAGCCGCCCTTGTCGGCGGCCTTGCGGTCCTGATCGGAAAGGGCATCGTAGGCGAGCTTGTCCTTGCGCAGAGCCATGCCCTCTTCCATCAATGCACGGAAGGTTGTATCGTCCAGCTGGGACCCCATGAACTGCACGGCGCGCTGGATATTTTTCTCGTTGGCCGAGGGGATGTTGTACTTCTGGGCCCATTTAGCATCCCGCTTGAGGAAGCGGTCGCGGCTCATGGCACCCATGTTCATGTTCTGCTCCATGATGCGGGCGGCAACCAGTTGCCATTGCTCCACATCCGTAGCGGACTTGCCGAACAGTTTCTGGGTGAAAAAGTCGGTTACGGCGCGCGGCCCCACCTTGTACTCCGTGCCTACGTCCTGCATACCCTCGGGGGTCGGCATCAGCATGATCAAAAACATCAGGGCCACCGGAAAGATCATGATCTTCCAATTCACATACTTGTCGTAGCCGGTCACTTTTTTCTTCACAGTGCTCGCCATTGCTCATTTACCTCACATTACAGTTCTGGGTCCGAAGGCGGGTTTCCAGCCCGGCCACCATCAAGGGGGGCGTCGTCGCAAAGCCCCTCCCCGGGCGTATCGGCGGCCGGCAATTCAATGGTAAAGGTCGTTCCGATATCTTTCCGGCTGGCAACGGTCATCGCGCCGCCCATCTGATCGATCAGGCCGTAGCAAACCGACAGTCCCAGACCGGTTCCCTTGCCCACCGGCTTGGTGGTGAAAAACGGTGTAAAGATTTTATGGGTATCCGCAGGTTTGATGCCGGTGCCGTTGTCGGTTACCTGCACGGCCACTTTTCCGTCCGCCGTGGCCTGGGCGTTGACCGAGAGGCGGCCGCCGTCGACGCCGTGGCGTTCCAGAATGGCATCCACGGCATTGTTGAGCAAATTCAACAGCACCTGTTGCAGCTGAGCGGCATCGGCATTGACGGTGGGCAAATCCTCCGCTAGGCGCTGTTGCACCTGAATGCCGTGAACCGAGGCGTTTTTGGCCACCATGTGAATAACTTCGGGAATAAAGGACTGCAGGGACAGCAGTTCGATGCGCGGCGTACTTTGGCGTCCGAATTTCAAAACAGACTGGGTGATATCGGCGCAGCGTGCGACCTGCTTTTTGATCTGGGCGAGACTTTCCTCGATTTCGGCCATCGTGGCGTCGGCCGGCAATACCCCGGAGGCTTTCAGCTCCTCCAGATCCATTTCGATCAGGTAGTGCTCGCTCTTGATAATCTGCAGCGGGTTGTTGATTTCATGCGCCACACCGGCCGCCATCTGTCCGAGTTCGGCCAGGCGGCTGGCCCGGACCAGTTGCTCGTTGAGTTGGCGTTGATGCTGTTCGGCCGCCTCCATGCGCCGTAAAATGAGCCGCGTCAGCGAAACCGCCGAAAGGGTGATCGCGGCGCCGCCAACCGCCATGATCAGAATGATAAGGTATCCGGCCGCGCGCAATTCGGCAAATGCGTCGGCCACTTCCCGCCTCACGATCAATCGCCACTGACCGCCCTTGAGATTCAATGTGGAGTAAAGATACTTCAAGCCGGTTTCATCCCTTGTGATGAACGATTGCACGGTGCCGTCACCGGGTGGGATCAGATGCCGGTCCGGAGAAGGCTCCATCAACCGGCCCCCGGATCGCCGGTCGGTTTGCAGAATGCCGTCCGCGCTCATCACATACGCTTCACCGGTCCGGCCGATGCGGACCTTTTTCACCAGATCGTTGAAAAAGGGTGTATCGATGGTGGCCCGCAGGACCCAGCGACGGCCTCCCTCGTGCCGGGCGATAGCGATGATGAAGTGCGGTTCTTTGCGGAACCCCGGGAAGAAATTGCTGATGTAACTCGGCTTGACCATCACCTCCTGGAACCACCCGGCATCTTTATAAATTCGACCGACCAGCGGGTATGCCCCGTGATACGCCACGTGCAATCCCTCATCATTGAAAACACCCAAGTCGGCAAATGCCGGCGACCGGCGCTGCAGGATCGCCAGGATATGACCGAGCCGTTCGGTGTTGCGCAATTCCTCAAAGGGATGGGTGTCGAGAAGAAATTCCAGGTCGGCCTGGCGTTCGTGCAGAAACCGCTCGATCGTCAAGCCATGATCGGTCATGATGCGCTTCATGCTTTCAGCGGTGCTTTGTTCGACCGAAGTGGTGAAGTAGTAATAGCCGATGCCCAGGATCAGGACCAATGGCAGCAGCGGCAGCAGGATCATGCTGCCCAGGAGCATGTTTTTGACCCTTGCGTATTCGCGCCGGCTGTCGCCTCTCATCTGCATTCCCCAATGATGGTGTTCCAAGTGAAGCTGCTTCAGAGCAAACCCCATGCCACGCCTTCACTTGGGCCTTGACAGAAAAACTGGTTGTATATTTAAGCAATTGGAAATAAGGCCGCGCGGCCGTTGCGATGAACGGCCCTTGCCCTGTCAGTCTTTTTTACAGGGTGTAAAGCTTCAGCTGCGGCTGGGAAAGGTATGCATTGGTCTTAACGCAGCAGCGGCACGGGGATCGGGCTGCCGGGGGGCAATCCGGCCCAGATTCAGGGGCCTGATAATGTTATTGTTTCATCCCGTATGGGGCTTGTCCCGGGATGCCGCGTGGGAGCTGGCCCGGTCCGGGTATCCGGGTTGTATTTTGGCTTGACTCATGCATGCTTACCGACGACCTTTACCGTAAGCCAACCACCGTTTGATCGTGAAGTTGTTATGAAAAGGAAATTGTACAACCGATTGCGCTGGCAGATCACCGGGTTGACTCTCGTGGTGGCCATTGCCCCCCTGGTCCTGCTGGGCGGCGCCATTTACCACCAGTTTTCCAAAGCGCATGAAACCAGAATAATAGATCAAATCAAGATCCTGGCGAGCTCTCAAACCCATGCCGCGGAGGTTTTCCTGCGCGAACGCACCACGCTGCTGGCCATGTTGGTGGAAACCCACAGTTATGAGGATTTAAGCCGGCAGCAGGTACTGTCCAACCTGTTTACGGCGATGAACCTGCGCAGCGATATGCTCGGCCTCCTGGATCTGGGCATCATCAATGAAAAAGGGGATCATGTCGCTTACGTGGGACCGTTCAATTTACGTGGGCTCAATTATGAACAACAGCCCTGGTTCAATGAGGTCATGGCCAAAGGCAAATACATCAGCGATGTCTACATGGGATACCGGCGGGTGCCCCATTTCATTATTGCTGTAAGGGGATTGAGCGGGCAGCGAAGTTGGATCCTGAGGGCCACCATCGACTCGGAGGTATTCAACCGGCTGGTGCGGACGGCCCAATCCGGCCGCATGGGCGATGCCTTCATCATCAACGCAGAGGGTGTTTATCAGACCATGCCGCGATATCAAGGCAATGTGCTGGGCCAATCGGATATTTCACCCATCCACTTCAGCCAGGGCAGCACCTCGGTGGAAAGGAAAACGGTCAACGGCGTGGTTCACTATTTTGCCGGCGCCTGGCTGCGCAATAAAAACTGGTTGCTGGTGATCCGCCAGCAGGCTGATGACGAAACCGGCGGGCTGATCCAGGCGCGCAACACCGAAATTCTGATCATCTCCCTGGGTGTCATCGCCATTGTGCTGACCACGGTTTTTACCTCCCACCGGGTGGTGCACCACCTGCAGGCCGCCAATCAGGAGATGGATGCCCTTAATGCCCAACTGATGCACTCGGATAAACTGGCCGCATTGGGCAAGATGGCCGCCGGCATTGCCCATGAAATCAACAATCCTCTGGCCGTGATCGGCGAAAAGGCCGGTTGGATGAAAGACCTGCTCCAGGAGGAAGAGTTCCAGCAAAGTCCCAACCTGCGGGAATACTTGAACTCGGCCGAAAAGATCGAGGAGCATGTCGAGCGGGCCCGCAAGATCACCCATAACATGCTGGGTTTCGCCCGGCGTATGGAACCGCGCCTGGACGATGTGGATGTCAACCACGTGCTGGACCAGACCCTCGCTCTGATGGCCAATCACGCCCGTATCAACAATATCGATATCCGCAGGCACTATCACGCGGCATTGCCGGTCATTGCCAGCGATCAATCGCAATTACAGCAAGTGGTATTAAATCTGATCAACAACGCCATTGACGCCATCGGCACCAACGGGTACATCGAGGTGACCACAGTCCTGGAAAACAACCACATCGCCATCCACATCAAAGACGACGGTCCGGGTATCCCCAAGGAAAAACAGCGGCTCATTTTCGATCCCTTCTTTACAACCAAATCCAACGGGCACGGTACAGGGATGGGGCTTTCCATCAGCTACAGCATCATTCAGAAATTGGGCGGCACGATCAAGTTCCAGAGCGAACCCGGCCAGGGAACGACGTTCAGCATCTACCTTCCTGTCGTGATGCCGGAAAAAAAATAGCCGGCTGCCTCGTCCATCCCACATTCATTGTTCGATACCACCGCATTCGTATTATCGGCGGAGGCCGGACGGGCTCAGGCAGTTCCGATGGTAAGATTCAGTTCCCCAGCGACGCCCGCTTTTTTCAAACCTTCCGCTGAACCATTTGAGCAACAGTCATCCGCTTTCGCATGCTGCCATTGAGTGTGAATTGCCGCCGGGAGCCCAGGGTAACCGCATTTGGAAATCAGCCTTGCGCTGGTCCCCGAGCGCCACCTTCCCGCGAAAAACTCAAATGCGGTTACCCTGGCCGGGAGCCGCCGCCGTGTTGCGCACCTCTGCAATCTATGGTATTCGCAATATTATGATCAAATTGCGCCTGCACGAGCCCGATCTGTTCTGCTTTCCTCTTCCGCTCCTTGAGTCCTGCTGGGATGTATGTAGGGTGCTATTACGTAGAAGTTATCTTTCATGCGTTGCACTTCATTCAACTTTCGCATGCATTCCGATCAGCGTGAAAAGGATTTAGCAGAGATGACCCAACCACATGCCGCTTCCGGTGCTTTTGAGGAACTGCATCATAAGGTAAAAGTTTTAACACAAGAAAAGGAACCCACCCCGACCGCAGGAACTCAGGCCGTTTCCAAAGAGCCTGGTCTGCCGGACGCCCACCAGACCCTGCTGGAGATATTGGACAGAATTGAAGCGGTCATCTATGCAGCGGATTTGCAAACGCGTGACATCATCTTCATGAACCATCACATGCGGGAGCTTTTTAAGGACGATGTATCCTCCCGGTCCTATTGGAACGCCTTTCAAGACCAGGAAGACCCATGCGTCAGCGGGTGCAGCGAACCCCTGCTGGACAAACACGGCCAACCGCAAGGCGTCCGCGTTTGGGAGGGCAAGACCAGTATCAACAACCGCTGGTTTTTACATCATGAGTGTGCCGTGCGCTGGGTGGACGGTCGCCATGTGCGCCTCCACGTGGCCACCGACATCAGCGCCGTCAAGTCGTTGCAACTGGAGCGCATTCAGCACGAAACCCGCATGCGCCAGGCCCAAAAAATGGAAGCCATCGGGACCTTGGCCGGCGGCATAGCCCACGATTTCAATAATATCCTCTCGGCCATCCTCGGCTATGCGGAATTGGCTCTGGATGATGCCAACCGCGGCCGGGCGACGCCGGATTATATCCGCCAAATTCTGCGTGCCGGGCACCGGGCCCGCGATCTGGTCCACCAAATCCTGACCTTCAGCCGCCAAACCGAGACCGCAGCCAAACCCGTCCAGGTTCAGCCGATCATCAAGGAGGCCTTGAAGTTGCTCAGGGCATCTTTGCCCTCAACCATCGACATCCAGGTCAACACCCGCAGCCAAGCCCTCGTGCTGGCCGATCCAATACAGATCCATCAGGTGATCATGAATTTGTGTACCAATGCCGGTCATGCCATGCGCAGCGGCGGGGGTGTTCTGAATGTGCTGCTGGAGGAACAAGAAATCGCCCCCGGATTTGCCCATCAATGTGCGGGCATGCCTCCAGGAAGTTACCTTAAACTGCAGGTCAGCGACACCGGGCATGGGATCGATCCGGGCATCATCGAGCGCATTTTTGACCCGTACTTTACCACCAAAAAGATGGAAGAGGGTTCCGGTATGGGGCTGGCCGTGGTTCAGGGCATCGTGCGGGGCTGCGGCGGCGCCGTCACAGTGGAAAGCAAGGCGGGAGAAGGCGCGACATTCACTGTTTTTCTGCCGATCATGCAGCATGGCGGCAGCGAGGGTTCGGGATCACAAAAAATGGTTCCCCTGGGATGCGAACGCATTCTCTTTGTGGATGACGAAGCGCCCCTGGCCGAACTCGCCCAGGAGATGCTGTCGCGGTTAGGCTACCACGTCACCATCCGCACCTCCAGCATTCAAGCCCTCTCGTGGTTCGAGCGCCATCCACATGATTTTGACCTGGTCATCACCGATCTTACCATGCCCCACATCACCGGTGACATTCTGTCCGAAAAGGTCAAGGCCATCCGGCCGGAAATCCCCATCATGATCTGCACGGGATACAGCCAGACCATTGCTGAGGATGCCATGAATCGGCTGGGTATCAGCGCCGTGATCATGAAGCCTCTGATCCGCAACAATTTAGCCGCCGCCATCCGGCAGGTCTTGGATCGGGTTGCCCGTTAGCCCGCTTGCCTGTCGGCCGTTGGACAACCGAAAATCACACCCGCTTGAAGGCCGATTTCGGGAAAAAGCAGTACGGGCACTCATCCGGCGGTTGATCTCCGTAATGGACATAGCCGCAAATGCGGCAGCGCCAGGCCGATTGCCCGGCTTGGGGGCTCTGGTCATCCAGCGGGTCGAATTCCCGATGAATCGGCAGATCCTCCAAAGCCGGCAGGGTGGGTTGATAGGCATCAAGCAGATAACTGGCCAGGATCACGCGCTGCACTTCGCTGGTGCCTTCGTAGATGCGCAGCAAACGAATGTCGCGCAAAATCTTTTCGATCGGGAACATCTGGGTGTAGCCGTAGCCGGCAAAAATCTGCATCGCTTCATTGACCACCTCCAGGGCGGTCTCGGTGGCATAGATTTTGGCGATGGAGGCGCTGATGTTGGCATCCTTGCCCAGGTCTGTTTCCCAGGCCGATTTCCAGGTCAGCAGCCGTGAGGTTTCCACTTTCTGGTACATTTCGGCCAGCTTGAACTGGATGCCCTGAAAATTGCGGATCGCCGTGCCGAAGGCGCGGCGCTTTTTGGCATAGTCCACGGCGTACTCCATGGCGGCCCGCGCGGCGCCCACACCAAAAGCGCCGATGGTGGGGCGGGTGCGGGCAAAGGTTTTCATGGCCAGAACAAACCCTTGTCCCGGCTGCGCCAAAACATTTTCCTTGGGCACGCGCACTTTTTTGAAATTGATTCCCACCGTATTCGAACACCTTTGGCCCATTTTTGGAATGGTCCGGCCGACGGTCACGCCCGGCCAGGCCATCTCCACCAGAAAGGCGCAGATGCCTGCATGTTTCAATTTGGGGTCCACCGTGGCGAAAACAGATGCATAGTCGGCAATGCCTCCGTTGGTGATCCAGTATTTGGTGCCGTCCAGAATGTAGTCCTGGCCGTCCGGTGTGGCCCGGCAGCGCATGCCGGCCACATCCGAACCCATGGTGGGCTCGGAGGTGCCAAAGCAGATCATCTTGAACTCTTTGGCGATTTTAGGAAGGTATTTCTGTTTGGCGGCTTCATTGTCCGACATCAGCACCGGTTCCATGCCCAATGAATTGTCGAACAGGGACGCGGCCAGGCCGGCGCAGGCGGCGGCCATCTCTTCGGTGGCCAGGGTCGACTCCAGCAGGCCCAATCCGGGTCCGCCAAATTGCTTGGGGATATCCAGGTTGATCAGACCGGCATCGTAGGCCTTGCGGATGACCGCCTTGGGCGTTGCATCGATGCTGTCGTAATACCAGGCCACCGGTAGCAATTCGCGCATCGCAAAATGGCGCGCATCCATCCGAAGTTGTTCCTGTTCCGGGCTTAGGCGAAAATCGAGCATATCGTGTTCCTTTCCTGTTATGCGGTTTTGGACTCGAGAGCACGAGCGCCCCTGGGCTTCGCTGCCCACAAGGGCGCACCATCGATTTTGCTTCCACTGAGCCGAAGAAGAGATGCGGGCGCCACAGCGCGCACGGCCGGATGTCGGTCGAATGGCTCGGGGGGATCAGCTTCCGTGAGAATGCGTTCCACTATAATTGCGGCAGATGCCGGACGCAAGGTGCCTTCCGCTAAACCAAATGCCGAAAACAGTCTTTGATGAGAAACACTTGCTTATAGGAAACCATTTGCCCGGGAGGTCCGGGGCGATTTGACAAGCCCCAACGGTTCAGCCTATTAATGGCCACCGTCCGGCCGGCGCATTCGGTTGAGCCTCCACCGAGTTTCCAATTTGCAATCGCCAAGAGTCAGACGGGATCGGCTGGGAAAACCAATGACCTTCACACGCGTTTCCATTCACGGCGGCCACAGCGGGCAGTTCTGCAACCACGCCCAGGACATGCTGGAAGAAATCGTACGCGCCTATATCGAACAGGGCTTCGCCTGGGTGGGGATCACCGAACATATGCCGCCGTCCGCGGATGCCTTCCTCTATCCGGAAGAGCGTGCAGCCGGTTTGACGATGGATCTGATGAAGGAGCGCTTCGGGCGGTATATGGCCGAAGCCCGCCGGCTTCAGAAGAAGTACGCCGGGCGAATCGAAATCCTGGTGGGATTTGAAACCGAAGACACCACCGGCGCCATCGATCTGGCCAAACAGCTGATCGTTGAATATGGTCCGGACTACATTCTCGGCAGCGTTCATCACATCGCGGATATCCCTTTTGACTACAATGCGGAGGCTTATCAGGAGGCCGTTGCATCCGCAGGCGGGATCGAAGCGCTTTATTGCAGCTATTTCGATCGCCAGCATCAACTCATCAAACAGCTCGCTCCCCAGGTCGTGGGCCATTTTGATCTGATCCGCATTTTCGATCCCCTCTACCGGCGCCATCTGATGCTTCGGGAAGTGCAAAAACGGATTCAGCGCAATCTGGAGCTGATCCGCAAACTGGATCTGGCTCTCGATTTCAATGTGGCGGCCCTCAAAAAAGGAGCCTCCGAACCTTATATAAGCCGTCCCATTCTGGCCCAGGTGCGCCGGTTCGGCATCCCCGTTGTACCCGGAGACGATGCCCACAGCGTACAAACGGTCGGACTTCATCTGGATGAAGGGATCGCTATCCTGAAGCAGATGGGTTTCGACACCCGATGGCGCAAGCCCATGATGCTTAAGACCTAAAACCTAAGATTGAAGCCGGAAGGAGTGGTTCGATCTAAAGGCAGGTTTGATTTCCCTGTGATCCCCGGTCAAGCTTCAGCTGATTGGAGGTCATTGTTGGTCGCCGCTCTTTTTTCCCAAGAATAGAATCAGCGTGCCCAATGCCGCAGATAACAGCGAAGCGGATAAGATGCCCAGTTTGGCAAAGGCGGTATTCTCCGAGTTTGTAAAGGAGAGTCCGCTGATAAACAGGGACATGGTAAAACCGATGCCGCCCAGGCAACCCGCGCCGATGATATGACGGGCATTCACCCCGCGGGGCAGCTCGATCTTGAACCAATGGACGGCGCTCAGGGCAAACAGACTGATGCCCAGGGGTTTGCCTATGAAAAGTCCTATGATGATGCCCAAGGTGACAGGATGGGCCAAGGCCGCTGAAGGATTCAGATCGCCGAGATACATTCCCGCGTTGGCCAGGGCGAACAGCGGGATGATCAGATAGGTCACCCAGGTGTGCAGGCTGAACTCCAGCCGTTGCAGGGGCGTTTCCACATGATGGCAGCTCTCTTCGATGGATCGGACCGCTTCCAGATGTTGATCGTTGAGCAGAATGGAAAAGCCGCAGCTTTCCGGACCGCATTGAAATCGGTCCAGGTCGTGGCGCACGTTTTTGATGAATATATCCGTATCATAGCGGCCGCGCGCCGGAATGAGCATGGCGACCAGCACGCCGGCGACCGTCGTGTGAACGCCCGATCCCAGGAAAGCGGCCCACACGCCGAAGCCCAATACCGTATACACCAGCGCATTTTGAATCCACAGGCGATTGGCGATCAGGATCAACGCCAGAAATACCGCTCCCAAGAGCAGGTAATTCAAGACGATTTGTTCGGTATAAAAGATGGCGATGACCAGAACGGCACCCAGGTCGTCGGCGATGGCCAACGCCGACAGAAAAACCTTGAGCCCCAGGGGAATGCGCTTGCTCAGCAAGCCCAGCACACCCAGGGCAAAAGCGATGTCGGTGGCCATGGGAATGCCCCAACCATGGATTGTCGGGCGGCCGTAGTTGAAGACCGCATATAAACCTGCCGGCACCAGCATGCCGCCGGCAGCCGCCACCACCGGCAAAAGCGCTTTGCGGACGCTGGCCAGCTCACCGACTAGAATTTCGTATTTGATTTCCAACCCGACGATGAAAAAGAAAAGCACCATGAGTGCTTCATCGATCCAATGGGCCACGGATTTGCTGATCACAGAGGTTCCCACCTGCAAAGACAGCTCGGCGTGCCAGACATGCTCGTAGGAAGAAAACGAAAGATTGGCCCATATGAGCGCCGCGGCCGTGGCGGCAAAGAGTGGCAGGCTTCCGGCGACCTCATGGTGAAAGAACCGTTGAAAGGCGCTCAGGTCGATCGGTAAACGGCCTAAAGGTGTCGTTCGGGCCATAGGCGCTTTCCCTTCATTGGGGTAGGATCGGGGGAGAGAAGATAAACGGTGCAAGGCCGCACCCGTCCACCTTTTGCGGCCTAAGTTTTTTTGAATCAACGCAGCGCTTGGGGACCGAACCGTTCCGCCAGCATTTTGAAATCAGCAGGGTCCAGAAGTTCTCCGAAACGTTCGCCGCGCTTGCTTTTGGTTTGGTATATATTCAAACAGGCTTCAACGATGTCAAGGACTGTCGATGCTTCGAAGATGCCCGGCAACTCGCGGGCCAACTGCGGATGGCGGCCCAGCTTGCCGCCGAGTTGAATCCGGTAGCCCTTGGGGCCTTCGGTTATCGCGCCGGCCGGACACACCCGGATACACTGACCGCAAGCCACGCACCTGCGGGCGTCGACAATGGGAGCCGGTCCTTCGCTGTCAATGGCGATGGCCTGTTCACGGCATGTATCCACGCAGGCATCGCACTGTGTACATGCCGACTCTCCTCTTTGGGGAAAGAGGGCCGCGATGATGCCGATGTCCTTTATCTGCGGTTGGGAGCAGGCGTTGGGGCAATCCGCAAGGGTTACGCGGAATTCATGATGAAATTTTAAATCCGTTATGCCCTTGGATTTCAGAAAGCCCACCAGATCGGCCTTCTGGAGAAGATGTTCGATTTGCTCCGCCAGGGGGACTCCGTCGGGTTGAATCCGGTTGGGGCAGCCTGCCGGACCGAAGCACATGTCGAGTTGATAGCCTTTTATCTCCGAAGACATTCCCTTGAGGTAACGCTTCTGGGTGGCCTGGACTTCGGTCAGGCGGACCATGGATCTGCCCGCCTCGCGGGCTTCTTTTTCCACCCGCGCGCGGACGCGTTTGCGCACGAAAAAGGGGACTTTTTTGATTGCTTCCTCCGCTTCCGGGGTCCATTGCATCGACATGATTCCTCTCGCCGGCTTATTGATTTCATTTCTGGGGTGGAACGAAGTTAAATACTATAAGATATCTTGCAACGGATTAAAAGCCGGCCGGTGAACCCCAGCGGAGCAAAAAGAACTTTTCGAGGCAAGCCATCTTCATTGACCGGTGCGGATCCCCATTGCGATGACGATCACGAGGTCGAGTTGATCGGGGTCGGCGTCGCATCGGAATCGAAATGCTATTTCATGGGCTGACAAAGGTACCTCAGCGGCGGCAAAGAGGCTGCATCCTAAAATATGGTTTCAAGCACCTGAAAAATCCGCTATGTTAAACGGCTACTGAAGCGGAGTTTGAGAGCCCGTCATTGGAAAGAGGTGTCTCGATGAGCAGTGTGCAGATCACTTTTTTACCCGCCAACATGAGCATCCCTGTCCCCCGGGGCGAGAGCATTCTGCGTGCCGCCATGGCCGCGGGCGTGCACATCAATGCATCCTGCGGCGGCGAGGGGGTTTGCGGCAAATGCCGCGTCATCATCGAAGAAGGATCGGTCGAGGGGGAACCGTCCGAACGGATCAGCGCCGAAGAGCGCGTCAAGGGATATCGGCTGGCGTGTAAAACGTTCGTCCGGACCGATGTGAAAGTGCGTATACCGGTGGAATCGGTCATCGATGCGTCCGTTTTACGGCGTAAGAGCCCGCGACGGACTGCCACCGTCCATCAAATCGGGTTCGAAGAAATCAAGCAGCAGGGGCTGTTTGTGCCGGCGGTTGAAAAGGTCTACCTGGAAATGACACCGCCCAACACGCAGGACCATCTGCCCGATGTCACCCGCCTGGTCAATCACCTGAGAGTCGAAAAAAACGAACACGGCATGGAAGTCGAACTGCCCGTCATCCGCAAGATCCCATCGGTTTTCAGAGAGCAGGATTTCAAAGTGACGGTGACCCTGGTACGGCCGGTGCGCAGCTCGGGCAAAACCCAGATCATCAACGTGCAGGCGGGCGATACCACGGCCCATAACTATGCCGTGGCCATGGATATCGGCACGACCACGGTGTACGGCCAACTGGTCGATCTGGGCTGCGGACGGGTGATGGCCGAACACGGCGAATTCAACGCACAGATCAGTTATGGCGAGGATGTGATCACGCGCATTATGCACGCCGAAAAACCGGGCGGGCTGAACACTCTGCAGCAGGTGGTGATCGGCACGGCCAACAAGGTGATCGAGGCGATCGTGCAAGAATCCGGAGTGAGCCGCGAAAACATATCGCTGATCACGCTGGCCGGCAATACCACCATGACCCAACTGCTTCTGGCGGTCGAGCCGCGCTACATCCGCCGCTCCCCCTATGTGCCCGCGGCCAGCATCTATCCGCCCATCCGGGCCACCGATCTGGGTTTTGCTCTGGATGCGCATGTGACGGCGCTGGTCTACCCCCAGGTGTCCAGTTACGTGGGCGGCGATATCGTGGCCGGTGTCATGGGCTCGGGCATGTACCGCACGGAGAAATTGACCCTTTTCATGGATATCGGCACCAATGCCGAGGTGGTCATCGGCAACAAGGATTGGATGGCGTGCGCCGCGTGCAGCGCCGGACCGGCCTTTGAAGGCGGCGGCATACAATTCGGCATGCGCGCGGCCAAGGGCGCGATCGAAGATTTCTCCATCAACCCCGAATCTTTCGAACCGATGCTGATGACCATCGGCAATGTACGTCCCAAAGGCATCTGCGGCTCCGGTCTGATCGTTATAGTGGCCACTTTGTTCGAAAACGGGGTGATCAACCACCAGGGCAAATTCAACCGCGATCTTGCGACTCCGCGCATCCGTGAAAACAACAACGTCTACGAGTATGTCCTGGCCCATCGTGAGGCGACCCAGATCGATCGGGACATCACCATCAATGAAATCGATATCGATAATCTGATCCGGGCCAAAGGCGCCATCTACAGCGGCTGCATGACCCTGCTCAGCGAAGTCGGCATGAGTTTCGATGATGTCGAACAGATCATTTTGGCCGGCGGGTTCGGCAGCTTCGTGGACCTGGAGCGGGCCATGATCATCGGGATGCTGCCCGAGGTTGCGCCGGAAAAGGTGATTTACGTGGGCAACAGCTCTCTGCTGGGCGCCCGCATGAGCGCCCTGACCAACAGCATCCGCCAGCAGGTCGTGGGCGTGACCAACATGATGACCAACTTTGAATTGTCCGAGACACCGTCATACTACGACAACTATGTGGCCGCGCTTTTCCTGCCCCATACCGACGTGGGCCGCTTCCCGCGGATCAAAGCCCGTCTGGAGGAGCTCCGGCGGCGCTGAGCATAAGTTCGGGGACGTATAACGGGTCAGTTTTTAGGCATCCCACAGAGGGAACTGGGTTGGTTGGGTTTGTTGGGTTTGTTGGGTTGGTTGGGTTGGTTGGGTTGGTTGGGTTTATTGAGTTGGGTTGTTGGTTCGGCTCCTTGTTTGGAAGTGAGTTTTCACAGCCCTCTGCAAAGTCTTTTTTTTCAACTCCCCCTTTGCAAAAGATGATTCTTCAGCCCCCCTTGCAAAAGGATGATTCTTTAGCTCCCCCTCTGCAAAAGGTGGTCCTTAAGCTCCCCCTTAGCAAAGGGTGGTTCCTTAAGCTCCCCCCTTTTTCAAATCTTTGAAAAAGGGGGGCCGGGGGGATTTTTGGTGCAGTTTCTGCGCGATAAGTCCCGGGATGCCGGGTTCAAAAAAAGGTTCAGTTGGAATGGCTACCGGCTTAAACGCCGGATCTCGCGCAGCGGTCCAACCGGAAACGGGTAAACGGACTTACGCCCGGAACTTGATCAACTTCACCGCCTCCTCGACCCATTCCGAAATCAAGCGGGCCTGGGCGCGGTGATGGCGGTCGTTTTTAAGGCGCCCGAAGTTCTCCTCGCTGGCTTTGATGCGCTCCAACACTGCAATCTCCGCCATACCGCCTATGCTGCCGATACCCCGCAGGGCGACCCTCAGGTTCTGCATCAAAGCGCCTAAACAGTTCTGGCTCTCTTTTTGATGAAAGATCTCGGCGGCCGGGTCGCCATACTCGGCGGCCGCTGATTTCAAAATCGCCTTGCTGGTGTCGCACGCCACCAAGGAAAGGAAAATGTAGAGTTCCCTTTCCAGATTGAGCAACACGGCCGCCGGTAGGCGCTGATCGGCGGTCCGGCCCAGGTGCAGCCCCTCCGTCAATTTCTTGTGGATGGTCTGCACCTTCGTGGAAAACGCTTCGTGATCCTTTTCAAGGCGCCAGGCGGCGTACTGGGCCACCATCGTATCAATGTTGTGCCGGTTCAGGACGATATCTTCAGGGGTGATATCATAATCGGTCAGGTGCTTGTCCCGATGCACGATCAGGTTGGCCAGCATGATGGCCTTGTTATCTGAAAACTGGATGCTGTTCGGTTCGCTGCAAAAATCCTCCAGCAAAATTTTGAAGGCCTTTTTGGGCTGATCCATCTGTGTGGTCAGCGCTTGCAAGGCGTTGAGAAAAGCCGCCCGGTCCTGTGGTTGCACCACATCTTTCATGTGGTGCCATAAAAAATGGAATATTTTTTGCTCGTAGCGCTGAAAGTGTTCGACGGCTTCGGAGAATGCGCCTTTCTTGAAACGCCCGTCAGTTCCAAAACAGCTTTTGAGTTTCCAAACCAGCGCCTGGGCATCTTCCAGGGGAATACGGAAATCCTTGGCCAGAATCTCATAGTCCCGACCGGTGAAGGCGATGGGATTATGCACCATTCCCACCATTTTTTTCCGGGTGGCCGAGCGGCCCTTGTAGAATGAGACCATCTGGTAGATCTGGCTGTGAACCGCCTCGGGTGGCGGCTGTTTGCCTTGGCTGCGTTCGACCCCGGTATCCTTGATCACATGGATGTCGTCCATGACGTTGTCTTTGACCTGGTCCAGGCGCACCTGCAGGCTGCCCAGCAGTTCCTGGGAAAGGTGCTCTTTTTGGGTGCTCTTTTCAGCCGCATCGAGCAGGTGGGATGACAGGTGGAGCCGTTCGCCCAGCAGGCTCTTGTTGGCCTTGGCATAATCATCGCCGTAGATGCTGTGGATCATCTTGGCAACCTGCTGCGGCGAGGCACCGGCGATATCCATGGCCAGCTTGGCGACGTTCATCTTTTCAGGGGTAACCGTCTCGCCCTCGGTTTCACTGATCAGCCACTTGACATTATTGAGTTCTATTTGCGGCTGACGAATCTTGGCACGGATTTTGGGTAGTTCCAGGGCGGCGTTATAGACCCCGGCGTAACGCTTCACGGCCGATGTGGACTGCTGCTTTCGCAGCCACTGGTCGACCTTGTCCACCAGGGTCTGCATGGCTTTGGAGCTCAAGCGGTTCAGGCCGGCCATCAAGGTCAGATTGGGGTCCGGAAACAGGTTTTCATCATTGATGATCGGCACCGCCAGTTTCTCGGTCGGGGTCTGGACGACGATGGGCCGGCCGCTCTGCCGTGCCTGGCGGAACCCGGAAATGATCTTAAGACATAACTGAAGATCCGGCCTTTCACGGGAAGCGTTCTCGGGCAGGCGGATGAAGATATTATTTACCCCGTAGTCGGCCAATACGGCAAAGGCGGATGTGAGTTGATCCGGCAACTTAGCCCACTTTGCCCCGTTGCGCCGCACGACGTGGGCAACAATGGCGCTGTCCACCAGCATGTGGCCGAAAGCCACCTCATAATCGAATTTCTCCGGTACTTGCGAAAAATTGGGATTTCCCCTGAAGCGGATCAGCATGCATCCCAAATGGCCGGGGGTCTGACCCAACCTGTTCATAACCTGGACCAGGTTGTCGAACGCCTTGGCTTCCCGTGTATCGAGAACCGCGAAGCGTTCTTCGGAAAGGTAGCGGCTGAGCAGCCAGGCGGCTTGTACCATCAGGATTCGCACGGCATCGTGCCGCTTTTGCTCATCCAAAAGGCTTTGCGCCAGGCGATCGGCACCGGCGCTCGAGCCTGTTTTTTGAAACGCCTGCAGGCCGCCGAACTGTTCAAACAATTTCTGGGCCTCGGAGTCCAGCACAATGGCCTTTGGGTCATCGGTCACAAAATACCGTCCTTTTTTACCGCCGGCTGCGGCAGTTCATCCCGGCCGATTGGCGATTCTCCTGGTTCGGCCGGAGCCTGGCCGTCGAGATCGCTATCCGCCACAGCGAGGAAGTTTTTACTGCAACACGGCCTCCTGAAGATGAGATCCCTTGTCCATCGGTAAACTAAAAAATTCCTCTCCTCTTGTTATCGTCCTTTGCGTGATAAAAATTAGTGCGTCATCGGGGCCAACCGTTGATCGCCCATCCAGGCTGATCCCCATCCTGGGGGAAGAGGTGTAAACCTATGGACAAACGAACATCAACCGCCTCAGGGGGCAGGGACCGGCGCCGGAAACGGCTGCCGGGTTTGCGGGTGCTTTTGATCAATCCCCGGCGCCGCGATGTGCGGCGCTCCGAAGATCGCCGCCGCCTGGTTTTTTTGGATCAATACAAAGATTCAATGCTCGTGCCCGTTGTGTTGATACTGGTGCTCAGTGCGACCGATGCTTTATTGACGCTGTTTTTGCTCAATCACGGCGCCAGGGAATTCAATCCGGTAATGGCCTACTTTCTTGAAAAAGGGCCACTGTTCTTCGTGGCGGCCAAATATCTGCTGACCGCCGTGTCGGTCACGGTGGTGGTGCTTCTCAATTATGTGTTCGTTTCCTTTTTAAGGCTGTACATGCATGATCTGCTCAAGATCTTTGCGGGTCTTTTTGCCGCAGTGATCGCCTGGCAGATGGTTTTGATATTCGGCTACGTGTTGTAGGCAGGGTTGAAAAGTGTCGGACCTCATTCAAGATCGAAGGCTTCCGCCTGGGTCCTGCCTTTCTGCTCATCCACGAAATAGAGCAGCAGCGCGCCCAGGATGAAAAGCAGCAGCACGGCCATGATGCTGGTGCGGGTGGCGGCCATGCCCAGGGACTGGATCTGTTCGGCGGTCGGATTGTCCGGCAGCAGAATTCGCTTGGCGATCAGACCCGTCATCCCCATCAACGCGGGTCCCACAATGGCCGCAAATTTTCCCAGCATGTTGTAAAACCCGTAAAACTCCGCACTTTGCCCGCGCGGCACAAAGCGGGCGAAATACGAGCGGCTTAGGGCCTGGATGCCGCCCTGCACCAGACCGATGACACAGGCCATCATATAGAATTCAGAGACTTTTGTCATGGAGGCGCCCCAGAGCGTCACCAGCATGTAAATGCTCAGGGCCAGGTAGATCGAGCGCCGCACACCCCAATGTTTGCCCAATTGACCGAACACAAGGGCCGCGGGAAAACCGATGAACTGGACGATCAGCAGAGCCACAATCAGATCTTTGAAGTCGAATCCCAGGGACATGCCGAAATCCACGGCCATTTTGATGATGGTGTCCACACCGTCGATATAGCACCAGTAGGCGGCTAGAAAAAGAAATGCGTGTTTCAACTGCCGTATCTTGCGGAACGTCGCCATCAGCTGGCCCCACCCGGCGGCGATCTGCCGGCTCAGCCGCGGGCGATCCCCCACCGGGTCCGGCGGCGTCCAGGCAAAGGCGAACCATGCAAACACGCCCCACCACACCGCGACACTGGCGAAAGCCAAGCGTACAGCCACTCCGGCATCGGGGAGGCCGAACAGGTGCGGTTTAAGCGCCATGACCACGTTGAGCAGCAACAGCAAGCCGCCGCCCAGGTATCCAAGCGCATATCCCAGGCTCGATACCTGATCGATACGATCGGGGGGGGCGATTTGAGGCAGCAAAGCATCATAAAAAATAATGGCCCCGGCAAAGCCGATGTACGCGGCGCCGTAGACGAACAACGCAAAAGCCCAGCGACCTTGCGGGACTAACGCCAGGGTTGCGGTCATCGCAACCCCCAGCAAGGTAAACCCTATGAGGAAGCGTTTGCGCCGGCCGCTGCGATCGGCAATGGCGCCCAGGACGGGGGCCATGAGGGCCACCAGCAGGCTGGCTGCGGCGTTGCCAAGCCCCAGGCGGGCCGTACTGAGATTGACATCCACGTCATGGCTCCACTGCTGTTTGAAAAAGACCGGGAAAAAAGCGGCCATGACGGTGGTGGCGAAAGCCGAATTGGCCCAATCGTAAAGGGCCCAGCCCCAGATGGTTCGCCGCTCCGTTGGAACTGCCCCCTGTTCGGAACGCTCGTGATCCACGCATGTCCTCCTTGAAGAGCCGCTCACAGCCATAGATTCAGCTTCTTTGCAGGCGTAATCAATTTAGGGTGTTCTGCCAAAGGTTGTCAATAAACTCTCGTTTGTTTGTCCATCTGTTGGTTGCCCGTGGATTAGATGGACGGTCATACGCACGGGACTGTTCTAAGGATCTGGGCAAGGGGCCAACGGAACAATTTACGCTTAAGAAAGTGCCTTGATGGACGATACTATGAACAAGCGCGGCCGGGAAGGCGGAGATGAGGCAAAGAACGGTTTCAAGTTTTAAGGGCGGAGGTTGGTTCCAATGCACAAAAAAGAGATCATTTTCTTCGATGAATTGGGCTTCGGGTGGGTCGTGGATAAAAACATTATTGAAATGATTCACGAAAGCAGCATCAACAAAGAGGTGACGATCGAAAAAAACCTCACCGATCTGCCGCGGCGACACTGATTGAACCCGCTGTCTCCAAACCCCCCTGCATATTCAATGCACCCGGTGATGCAGATCGCAGTGACGAGGACCATTTCGATTTAATACCTGTCGCGATCGCATACCCTCCTTATCCACTCCCGTGCGAGTGCGCGCCCGCACCCTTTTTCTGCTGCTGGGGTACGGCGACAGGGTGATTTGCATTCTTAACCCGATTATTTTCCCTTGCAAAAAACGAGGTTTCCGCTACTAATAGACCCATGAACATCAGACCATGGATGCTTTCCGCCATTGTATTGGGCTGTTCGTTATGGACAGCCGTTTCCGGGCATGCTGCTGAAAACTCGTCAGATGCGGAGCGCGCCTTCAAACTGGTGCGCGCGGTGATGTGTGAAAGCATAGATGGATTTGAACCGAAATTCGTTTCGGTGGCCTTTTCCATCAATGCCGGTAAAATTTCCTGCTATACCTCATTTGAGGGTATTGCCGACACCACCTTTGTCGAACACAAGTGGTACCTGCGTGATGAACTGGTAACGTCCAAGCGCTTGACGCTCAAGACGCCCCGGTGGGCCACCTACAGCAGCATCCAGTTGCGCGAGGACGACAAAGGACCCTGGCGCGTGGAAATATGGGACGCCCGGAACCAGATGATCCAAACGCTGCGCTTCAGTGTGACCGATTGATGCGTGCGGTGTTTTTCAAACAGCCAACCAAGCCGGTCCGCCAATCGATCTTCGCCTCTATGGCGCATGCGGAAAAGTATTTGGACGGGCTTTCAGCGATATTGATGCCATGAACACTCTGATTTCGTTTCTAGCTTCCATCCGCTGGCAAGACCTCATCGATATTCTCCTGAACAGTTACATTCTTTTCCGTCTGTACATCCTTTTTCGGGGCACCCATGTATTTCGGGTGCTGGCCGGGATAGCGCTCCTGTGGATTTTTCAGCGCATCGCCGTGGCGTTAGGACTCATCGTCACCAGCTGGGCCATGCAGGGGATCATTGCCGGCGCAGCGCTGATTATCATCATCGTTTTTCGAAATGAGATACGAAGTGTGTTGCAAGCGAAAAACCTGCGCGCCCTTTTATGGGGTTTCCCCCAGAAAACCGTGCGTACGCCCATCGATGCCATCGTCGAAGGGGTGTATGAACTGGCCCGCAACCGCATCGGCGGCCTGATCGTCGTGCCGGGCAAGGAGGAATTGGACGATTTCATCCAGGGCGGCGTGAACTGGGGCGGTTTGATTTCAAAAGAGATGCTGGTGTCGATCTTCTGGAACGGTAACCCGGTGCATGACGGCGCGGCGGTGATTCAGGACGACCAGGTGATTCGCGTCGCCGGAATTTTACCCCTGAGCATGCGCGATGATCTCCCCCAATATTACGGTACCCGGCACCGCGCTGCTGCGGGTTTGGCCGAGAAAACGGATGCTCTGGTCATCGTTGTCTCGGAAGAGCGCGGACAGGTCGTCGTCGCCAAGGGCAGCACCTTTCTTCCCATTAACGACAATCTGGCCCTTCAAGAGGTGTTGCTGGACCATTTGGGTGCATCCGGCGAGCAGCATCATGGCACGCGGCCGGAGCGCAGGGAGCTTGCCGGAGCCGCGGTGGTATGCGTGCTTTGTATGAGCGGCGTATGGTTCAGCATCGCCAAAGGGATGGAAACGCTGACCAGCCTTGAAGTCCCTTTGGAATACATGAATCGCGATCCGCACATGCAAATCACTTCCACCTCCGACAATACAGTGCGCTTGCACTTGAGCGGCTCCAGCGCCCTGATCGGATCCCTGCGCGCGGAGCAGGTGAAAGCCAAATTGGATCTGAGCAAGGCCGTTAATGGACCGAATCTGTTCAACCTTTCCCCTGAAAACATAATCCTGCCGCCGGGCCTGCGCTTGAACCGCATAGAACCCCCTGAAATCAAGGTGGCCTTGGACGTGCCCTTTACAAAGCAGTTGCCCGTCCAGGTGGATTGGATCGGTGCGCTGCCCGAGGGGCTTGTTCTTGAAAGCGCCACAGTGACGCCCAACAGAATCGGATTGGTTGGCGCGCAGCAGTTTTTAGATAATATCAGCACCGTCTATACGGAAAAGGTACAACTCGGCATCTTGAATGCATCCGGGAATCTGACCGCCAAATTGTCTCTCGATTCATCACGGCTGAAATTTGCGGATGGAACCAAGGGGGAAGTGGTGGTCAATTTTGCCATCGGAAAGCGGCCGAAGTAGTTTGCCCGTCGGCCCGTGACAAAACGGGGCTAGGGGAGATGGTCTGCGGTCAGCCAACGAATCGAAGAATTAATGAATTCCTCGGTCATCCGATACGCCTCATCATCGTTGAACTGGCGGGGGGGGTGCTTGCAAAAATAGGCCGACGGTCCTTCCAGGGCGCCGCCCAATCCACGATCCAGGGCCAATTTGGCGCATCTGATGGCATCAATGGCCACGCCGGCCGAATTGGGGGAGTCTTCCACCGAAAGCCGCAGCTCCAGGTTCATCGGTACATCTCCGAACAGACGGCCCTCCATGCGGATAAAACAAACCTTGTTATCGTTCTGCCAGGGCACATAATCGCTTGGCCCGATGTGAATGTTGTCGTTCTCCAGACGTCTGGCAGCGACGGATTGGACCGCTTCGGTCTTTGATTTCTTCTTTGACGACAGGCGGCTGCGGTTGAGCATATTGAGAAAATCGGTATTGCCGCCCGTGTTGAGCTGATATGTCCTTTCCAATTTTACGCCCCGTTTTCTAAACAGGTCGGTCAGAACCCGATGGGTGATCGTGGCGCCGAGCTGCGACTTGATATCGTCGCCGATGACCGGAAGGTTCCTTTGAGCAAACCGGCTTTCCCATTGCGGATCGCTGGCAATAAATACCGGGATGTTGTTGATGAGGGCCACTCCGGCTTCAAGGGCGCACTCGGCGTAGAAGCGGCTGGCCTGCTCCGATCCGACCGGCAGATAGTTGAGCAACACCTGGGCGCCGCTTTCTTTTAAAATGGCGACGACTTTTTGGGGGTCCGGCTGCGGCCGATCGGCCACCAGGAAAGTGCGCCTCTCATCGAAATCGCGCATATGCTCTGAGATGCCGTCCAGGACTTGACCCATGTGAACGGTGACGCCGGTGCCGGGGATTGGTTCGCAAAAACGGGTCGTGCAGTTGGGCAGGGCGAACACGGCTTCGCTCACATCTTTCCCAACCTTGCGGCGATCAATGTCAAAGGCGGTGACCACCTCGATGGTATCAGGCGTATAGCCCCCGATCTCCCAATGCATCAATCCAATGGCTTGTTCCCGTGATTTGTCTTTGTAATAGTGCAGGCCTTGAATTAGAGCGCTGGCGCAGTTGCCGACACCAACGACGGCGATCTTGATTTTTGGCATCGCTTCTCCTTCGAGCTTGGGTTGACGGGTTCTTCTCAAACCGGCCAAATCTAAATAAAAGCGGAAATGATAGGATGGCGGATGGAACGGCTGCGTGCATAATATTGGACATGTTCATGCCGGATGCAACCATCGGCGAATGGCTATGGCTTCGGGAACCGGGAATCGAGCAGCAGTCGCCTGACATGTATTATACGGTGGATGAGGGTCGCCATGGTCAATGCGATGTAAATAATAAGGCCTATCCATAGCAATGCACTCCCGGCTGACGGCATCAGGCAAATCAACAAAGCCCATGCAATGAGATAGATGACGCGGACGGCCCTGTCCATCACGCCCGATGGACAATTGGTTCCCAAGGACTCAGCCCTGGCTTTGACATAACTGGTCATCAGGGTCAACAACAATGCCGTGAACACCAGGAGCGTTGCGGTCATGCGGCGGGGATCCGGCCAGAGCAGCAACCAGAATCCGAGCAAGTAAAAAGAATCCGAAAGCCGGTCGAGGCTGGAATCCAAAAAGGCGCCGAACTTGGATGCCTGATGCTGATGGCGTGCCATCAGGCCGTCCAGGGAATCGGCCACTCCCGATGCCGTCAATAAAAGAAGCCCGGCAATCGGGTGAACCATAAATCCAAGCGGCACCAAAACAGCCGTGGTGACACCCAGGACGGTCAATTGATTGGCGGTGAGCCCACATTTCTGGATGCGATTGAGAAGATGGGTTTGAAGCATCCTGTAGTAAGCCGTTCCCAAATAGCTTGTGCGCAAGGAGTTGGACATGTTCTTTCCGTTGTGTTCGCAGATTGATGTCAAACAAGCGAGCATGAAAGGCGAGCTACTTCTTTAGCACAAACTTTGGGGCGCTTCAATTTGTCCCTCGGCCGTCAGCGATTCTCGATCCGTTCCTCGTTGCATGCGCCAGCCCATAGATAGTGTCCATCCAGAAATGGCTATTTTCGCCGATTTCGGTGTTGGGCGAAAATTTTAATCCTCGAAATATGTCCATATATTCCTGCGGTTAAAATTTCC
>QZKV01000097.1 GCA_003599575.1 Desulfobacteraceae bacterium
ATCTCAATGCCGCCGTAACTGTGCGAAAGAGCGATCCTGCACACGTTGCTTGACTTTCAAGGCCGCTTTTTCGACAAGTGAAATCATGCGCAACCGCTCCCGTATAGCTCCCCCTTTCGACCGTCTGGCCGGGCAAATCGCCGGCGAAGTGCATACCGATGCCTTGCGGCGCTACCAGTTGTCCACGGATGCCAGCATTTTTCAAAAGATGCCCGCGGCCGTGGTCTATCCGCGCTGCACCGCAGATGTGCAAGCGGTGGTGCAATTTGCCATTGCGCGGGGATTCAGTGTTCATCCGCGCGGTGCGGGCAGCGGCTTGTGCGGTTCGGCTGTCGGCAACGGGATCATCGTCGATTTTTCCAAGTACATGAACCGGCTGCTGCATCTGGATCTTGAGCAGGGCTGGTTCACATGCGAACCGGGCTTGCGTTTGGGAGAGCTGGAAACGGCCTTGAAGGGCAGCGGTCGATTTTTTCCGCCCGATCCTTCCAGCGGCGAATACGCCACCTTCGGCGGCATGTGCGCCACCAATGCCAGCGGCGCCCATTCGGTCAAGTACGGCAATGTGGCCGACTACCTGCTGGATGCCCAGGTGGTGTTCGCCGACGGCTCCGCGGGCGACTTGTGCGTACTGAACGCGGCCGAGCCGCAATTGCCGCGCCACCTGGTCCAGTTGGCACGCCTGTACCAACAGCATCAAGATGCCATCGAAGCCGCCTACCCGGCCATCGCCTGCAATGTGGCCGGATACAACCTGCGCGGACTGTTGCAGGACGGGCGCCTGCGACTGCATCGGTTGCTGTGCGGCGCCGAAGGCACGCTGGGCATCGCCACGCGTTTGCAGTTCCGCCTGATCGACCGCCCGGCGGCCGACAGCCTGGTGGTGGCCTACTTCGATCATATCCTGCAGGCCGCCCGGGCGACCCAACTGGCCCTGCCCCTTGCGCCCGCGGGCATCGAAATCATGGACAAATCCCTGCTGCGCATCGCCTGTGATGCGGACGCCGCCTTGCGCGAAAGCATTCCCGCCGGCATCGACAATGTGCTGCTTATCGAATTCGACGGCTTTTCGCCCGCAGCCTGCGCTCAGGCGGCCGAAGTTTTTCGACAGCAGCTGCACAGCGCGGGCCTGGCCCGGCGCAGCCATGTGGCGGTCTCAGCCGCCGAAAAAGAGACCTTCTGGGCCGTGCGCAAAGCGGCCGTACCCACATTGTATAAGCTGAAGGGGCGCCGCAAAATCCTGGCCCTGGTGGAAGACGCCGCCGTGCCGGTAGAGCGCCTGGTGCCCTATTTCGAGGGCATTTATGCGATTTTCGATCGGTTGAAAGTCGATTTCGTGCTTTACGGGCATATCGCCAAAGGCTTGATGCACACCCGCCCGCTGCTTGACCTGAAAGACCCCCATGAGGTCAACCTGCTGCGCCCTATCGCCGATGCGGTGTATGACCTGGTGAACGGTCTGGGCGGCACCGTTTCGGGCGAGCATGGCGACGGGCGCCTGCGCAGCGCCTACATCAAGCGCAAATATCCCGCCATTTACGATCTCTTTGTACGGGTCAAGCAGCTGCTGGACCCCCAGGGGCTGTTCAATCCGGAAATCAAAGTGGCCGGCGATCCGTCGCAGATGACGCGCAACCTGCGCTTCGGCCCGGAATACCGCGCGGCCGCCATTGCCAAGGCGCGCCTGAACTGGACCGGCGGGTATGTGCACGAGGTGGAAAAATGCCACGGCTGTTCCAAGTGCACCACCGTCACCGCCGCCACGCGCATGTGCCCGGTTTACAAGTTCACCCGCGATGAAGATGCCGCCCCCAAAGCCAAGGCCAATGTGCTGCGCGCCCTGATCAGCGGCGCCGTGGAGAGCCAAGCGCTCTACCAGGACGACCTGCGCCATGTGATGGCCCAATGCATCAACTGCGGCAGTTGTTATATGGAATGCCCCTCCAACGTGAACATTCCCAAAATGGCCATGGAGGCCAAAGCGCAATTTGTGCGGAGCTATGGCGCGCGTTTGCCCGAGCAGCTGACCGCCCATGTGGAGCTGGCCGCCCGGCTGACCCACAGATGGTCGCAGCTGCTTGCGCCGGCCCTGCGCAACCCCGCGCTGCGCCGACTGGCCGCCGGGTTGAGCGGCCTGGCGCCGGACCGCGCGATGGTGGTATTCGAGTCCCGGTCGTTGTATCAACGCCTGCCGCGCGCCATGCCCGGCAACGGCCCGCGGGTGATTTACTATGCCGGCTGCTATGCCGGCTATATCCGCCCGGAATTGGGCCTGGCCGCCGTGCGCGTGCTCGGCCGCATGGGATTCGCGGTCGACCTGCCGCCGCAATCCTGCTGCGGTCTGCCCCAGATTTCCAAAGGCCTGGTCGCTTCGGCCAGGCGCGCGGTGCGTCGCAACATGCACGCCTGGCAGACCCTGCTGGCCGGCGCGGATTACATCGCTGTGACCTGTTCCTCCTGCGGGTACGCCCTGATGCAGGACTGGTCCTATCTTCTGCCGGAGGCGCGGGCTGCAGAAGTCCGCCAAAAAACGATCCATATATCCAACCTGATCAACCGTCACGCCGATCGGTACGCCCTGGGCTCCTGGCCGGTGCCGATGGCCTATCATTATCCATGCCATTTGCGCCTGCAACCCGACAGCGACAGCTCGGTGCGGCTGCTCGGCGCCATTCCGGGCGTTCGCCTGCACGACCTGAACAGCCATTGCTGCGGCATGGCCGGCAGTTGGGGCATGCTGGCCGAAAACTACGCTCTGAGCAAAACCATCGGCACACCCATGACCCAGCGCCTCGCCGCCTCGGGCGCCCGGATCGGCGTCACCGATTGCCCGACCTGCCAGATGCAGATGGAGCACCTGGCCCGTATACCCATCCGTCACCCGGTCGAGATCGTATGGGAGAGCATGCGCAGCACGGCAAGCCGAGTTCGGACCGCGGAATGAACTTGATTTTTGTATTGTGGAGCGTAAAGCGATTTGCTATGAAAGGCGCCACATCAAATGGGGATGTAGCTCAGCTGGGAGAGCGCGGCGTTCGCAACGCCGAGGCCAGGGGTTCGATCCCCCTCATCTCCACCAAAACAAAATCCGGCGAAGTCCGTTAAAGTAGAAAAGGCCCGAAAATAAAGGGCCTTTTTTATTTCCTTCATCCAATCCTGTCTGATAAAGTCTATTGACATCCGGGGTAACTGGGGGTATATTAAGGCCAGAGTTACCCCAACTCTGAAACGGTTACCCCCAACCGGGAGGCACCCCATGCCACTAACCGATACAAAAGTCCGCAATGCCAAGCCTAAGGAAAAACAGTACAAGCTTTTTGATACAGATGGCCTTTACCTGCTTGTTTCCCCTGCCGGGGGTAAGTGGTGGCGCTTCAAGTACCGTCTTGGGGGTAAGGAGAAGCTGATTTCCTTTGGCACTTACCCCGAGGTGACACTTGCAGACGCTCGCGACAAGCGCACTGATGCGCGGCGGCTGGTTGCAAGGGGCATCGACCCGAGCGAGGCACGCAAGGCCCAAAAAGAGGCAAAGGCCTTGGATGAAAACACTTTTGAGGCAGTTGCGCGGGAGTGGTTCGCCAAGTTCAGTGTAAATTGGGCTCCTAACCATTCAATAAAGATCAAAAACCGGCTGGAAAAGGATGTGTTCCCCTACATTGGCGATAGACCTATAATTGAAATCAAGGCCCCCGAGTTGCTGACGGTGCTCAGGCGCATTGAATCCCGTGGAGCACTGGATACCGCACACCGGGCAAGGACAAACTGCGGCCAAGTTTTTAGGTATGCGGTAGCCACTGGAAGGGCAGAGCGGGACCCGGCGGCCGACCTGCGCGGAGCACTGCCACCCGCAAAAGACGGTCACTTCTCAGCCATCACCAGCCCTGAGAAGGTTGCCGAACTTCTAAGGGCCATAGACGGATACCAGGGGGGTTTTGTTACCAAGTGCGCACTGAGGCTTGCCCCGCTGCTTTTCGTTCGCCCTGGCGAGTTGCGGCACATGGAGTGGGTCGAAATTGATCTTGATGCAGCCGAATGGAACATCCCTGCCGATAAGATGAAGACCCGACAGCCGCACCTTGTGCCTCTGGCAAGGCAGGCGGTTGAAATCTTGCGCGAGTTGAAGCCGTTGACCGGATCGGGGCGCTATGTGTTTCCCAACCCCCGAACTGCGCAGCGCCCAATGAGTGACAATGGAATCCTTGCTGCACTTCGCCGCATGGGCTTTGAAAAGAGCGAAATGACCGGGCACGGCTTCCGGGCGATGGCGCGAACCATGCTTGACGAGGTGCTGCAGGTCCGAGTTGAACTGATAGAGCATCAACTGGCGCACAATGTCCGTGACCCTCTCGGGCGTTCATATAACCGCACCACACACATTGAGGAAAGACGAAAGATGATGCAGACCTGGGCCGATTACCTCGACGGACTGAAGTCTGGTGCGAAGGTTATTCCGCTAAAGCGGCAAGCATAAAGAACTTCGCGGGATAGGGCGGCCACCCGACAAGCTGTCTATCTTGGGGTAGTTTCCCGCGCCTCACCCACCAGAGCGTTACAGGAAGCGCGACAATGGTAAATCACTCTTCCCAAAATATATGTGACAGGGCAGCGCACTACAATATTAATTTTTGCTGCCCTTTTGATCCCCCTGACTGTAAGGCCTGCCCTCTGTTTGGCACCCCTCAAAACGATCACGAATGCTTTAGAAAGCTTCCAACATTTGAAGAGGCGACTGATTTTGATGGTATGACCGAGGAGCAGACAGATGCTATTACGGCCTTAATCCGATGGGGAGGATACTTCAAGGAGACAAAAAATCGGGCTTATGCAATGAGGGCGGTCGTCGAAGCTATGGATGCAGGGATTTATCCCCCTGTGTGGGCCTTAAAAGAAATTGGAGAAGTCTTTAAAAGGTTTCTAAAACCAACTACAAGGCGAGGTATTTCAGAGTGTTTTGGATGTGGGCCTGGACGCAACCTTGTTAAACAAATGTATAAGCATGATGAAAGAAAATCTATTCGATGGCGCATCAACCAAGAATACGCTAAAGGGCGTGCCTTAATGAATTCCAGAGATGGTGATGATGCCGTCTCGTTTATATCCAACCAAGATGGAAAAGACGCTTCGGCATACGAACATATTGCGAAAGAAGACCTAACGCCCGCAGAAAAATTCAACAGAGCATTTTATAAATCAAGACGGAAGAAAAATAGGGGCGGGTAAATACCACTTTTGCTCGCCGTGTTATTTAGCGACCAGTCTATTAGGATTACCTCAGACACTATAAGACGGAGGTAAATCCTATGAAAATCAACTCCCCTGATACCCTCTTAAGGCTCCCACAAGTCCTTGCCCTCGTTCCCATCGGCCGCTCCACCTGGTGGGCGGGGGTGCGCCAGGGACGATTCCCGCAACCAATCAAATTGGGTCCACGAACAACCTGCTGGCGGCAGTCAGACATCATATCATTAATTGAGGAAGCCAGCAGCGAACCAGTCGGGCAAGACCTACCCAAAGATGCAACCACCTGTGTGTGAACCGTCCAGACGGCACCCTTCGGTCGTATCGATACCGATGACCCAGGGGGGGGGTGTATTAAAAGACACTCTGCCGGCGGCATGATCGGGTGGTCGTATTAGTTGAAGCAGTTATTGGGCAGAGGAAGAGGCGGAATATGGCAAATATGCTTCTGAAAGCGGCATTATGGTATCGCAGAAACGGCTTTTCGGTCCACCCGGTCGGAGCCGGGCCAGACCAGAAGCGCCCCCTTCTGAAGACATGGAAGCCCTACATGACAACCCCTGCCACTGAGGAGCAGATCATAGAATGGTGGCGCAGATGGCCGAATGCTTCTATTGGGGTCATTGCCGGAAAAGTATCAGAGTTAACAGTGGTGGACCCTGATACAGCGGTAGGCATGAAAATGGTGGATGAATTTTTGCCCGAAAGTTTTGTTGGGCCAATCAGCCGGACTCCTAAAGGGAAGCATTACTGGTTCGCCCACACCGAAGGCCTGAAAAGCACTGTTCGCGCAATTGAAGGCTGCGACATCCGCACCGACGGCGCCTATATCCTGGCCCCACCAAGCAGGCGGAACGAAGGATGCTACCGCTTCCTTAGCGGTTTAGGCATCCACGAGGTAGCGCTGCCGACAATGCCGGAAAAGCTGCGGCAGGCTCTTATGGACAGCCAAAAGGGCGAAGTGGAACCCAAGGGCGCCGCAAAGGCATGCAGCCCCGGGCTCTACGGGGCCACCGCCCTAGCCCGTGAGTTGGCGCAATTGGCGGCAACCCCTATCCATTTGCGAAACAATCAGTTGAACAAGTCAGCCTATTCACTCGGGCGCCTTGTCGGCGGCGGTGAACTCGATAGGACGCAGGTTGAGACATCCCTGTTCGCTGTAGCTATCGGGATCGGCCTGGAATTAAGAGAGATAAAAGCGACCATCGCAAGCGGAATCGTGGCAGGAATGAACAAACCCCGAACCGGAAATCATGTTGAAAACGGAGACCCCCAAAACAATGCAGCAAGCAGCACTCGAAAAAGAAAAGCCGCACTTGCCTTTATATAGGCTGCGGGAAGTTATCTTGAAATGGCTTGAACTCGAAAACCCGGAAATTATCGACGTGGTGATGGCGGCATATATTGCAAACCAGTTGGCGACGGACCCCTTATGGCTGCATGTCATAGGACCACCGAGCCATGCGAAGACCGAAGTTCTTCGGGCTTTTGAAGGACATCCCACCACCTACTTTCTATCAAACCTAACTCCTGCAACGCTGGTGTCCGGCATGCCCGCCAAAAAGGGGCGACCGGAACCTTCGCTGCTCCCCAAGCTGGATGGCAAGGTTGTTATCCTGAAGGACTTCACTTCGATTCTGTCAATGCGGGCTGAATCGCAGCAAGAAATCATAGCACAGCTTCGGGAAATGTACGACGGCCAGTATTCAAAAGATTTCGGCAACGGCAAGCGCATAGACTGGACGGGGAGCTTCGGCCTTATCGGAGCATGCACACCTGTCTATGATGCGCACTACGGCGTTATAGGCGCGATGGGCGAACGATTTTTGCTCTATCGCATAAGTGGAGAAAATGCGCTTGCAACCGGCCTGCGGGCTCAACAGATTGTCGGCCGCGAAGCCGTTATGCGTGATGAGATACGGCAGGCCGTGCATGCTTTTATCGACCAGTTTCAGGATTTATCGGGCATCGAGATCAAACAGGAGCAGGCGACGAATGAGGCCATCGTTCACTTAGCCTGCATCGTGGCAATGGGGCGCTGCCCGGTGGACAGGGACCGCCTGAGCGGCGAGATTCGTTACATGCCTGCCCCAGAAGGCCCCGCAAGGCTAACCAAGCAGTTGATGCAGTTGGGCGCAGGCCTTGCTCTTGCCCGTGGCACCCACACGCTGGGGGGCGAGGTTCTCAAGACCCTCCAGAAGGTCGGCCGAGATTTGATACCCGCATACAGGCTAAGTGCAATCAAAACCCTGTGGGGAGATGATGCCCGCCAGAGCTTTGGCCTTTCCAGCACGACTAAACAAATAGCTGACAGCGGCGGGATGATTTCCAAAACAGCGCTTCGGACCCTGGAAGATTTAATGCTAACCGGCGTGGTCAGTCGGCAGCGCGATGGAGACTACGAGAACGCTCCATATAGGTGGTTCATTACCGATAGAGCGGAAAACCTGATTCAGCGCGGCGGCCTTTTAGAATAGGTGAGACATAGATATACATAACATAAGAAAATAAAAAAAAATTAATATGTTACCTACCTACTGTATATTGCTGTCTCACCTCCCTTGGCAAAGACGGGGGTCTCACCAAGCCGGAGTTGAACGGCAACACCCCCTGGGGCCGGGAGAGCCCAACTCCCGGTTTTCAGGGGGCACTTCCAAAAAGGAGTCATATGGAACTGCAAGATAGTTTTCCACACGAAGATTTGCCGACCAAGAGTGAGTTAATCCGGCTCTCGACCGGCGCATTCGTTCGCCTGCAATTAAAGTCCGGTGCAAGGTTTTGGTGCCGAGTCAAATCACGCCAGAAAACGAACGGCTGTTTTGACGGAATTTCTGACGATTCCATTGGTCCGATAAAGCGCGGCGATGCGGTTGAGTTCAAATCCAAGCACGTGCTTGAAATTGTATAGGAGCCCGAAGGAATGTTTGACGACATACACACCGCAGGCCCCGTAAAGATGTGGCAACCCGAAAAGGGCGTAAACGTGTTCCGCTTTCAATCAAGTCATCCTGTTGCCGTCCGTCGAATGCGACAGCGGGAAGGATTCGCCCTTTTTGGGTGGCAAGTCAACGGACCACTCAGAATCTTTGATACCCACCTGTATGACCGAAAATCGGCCAAAAGGGCACTTTTAAGCATAGCGGCGGGTTTATCCGTCGAACTGGATTCGGATGAGAAAATATCATCGCCTGCGCGTCAAAAGGGGCAAAAAGTGGGGCACCGGTCTACAGCAAAAGCAGAGTCTGAGACAGCATAGATGGAATTATCCCAAGGAGAAAAAAACTACAGGAGAATCGAAAATGACAAAAGACCAGCACAGAGACAAGTTGATGATTTATTTAGGGAACCCCGAAAACGAATGGTTGAGCAAAATGCGCTTATCTACTGAGGTGCTTGGTTTTTCACAAGAAAACCAAATCCATAAGATTTTCACACCCGATGAGTTGCGGGAAATCGAAATGGAAGCGCTTGAGTTAAGACGCCAAAAGTACAGCCGTCTTGTGGGCTTGGTTGATCTGGCACTGCTAAAGAAAGCGGCTGAAGGCGATGTTGGCGCTGCGAAACTCTGTTATCAGCGATTTGAAAACTGGTCTGAGCGCAGGCAGCACGAGTTTGAAGGAGGAGTGATAGTTCAGGTTGTTAAGTTTGGCTTGGATGGAAAAGAAGGAGCACAAAATTGAGTAGAACAATTCAAATCGGCTTCCTGATTTCAGGAGTTACACACCCCACTTCTGGCGGAAAAGTTGCTGGCGGTACTGTCTTTTTTTTTGAGGCCGGAACCACAACGCCCAAGTACGTCTACACCGAAAAACAAAAGACAAACGGCTATTACAGCTATCCCCTCGATTCTGTGGGCGCTGCCACCCTTTACGCAGATGGCGAACTGAAGATCGTAATAAAAGATTCCAACGGTGCGACGGTCAAGACGTACGATCATATGCGGTTGCGCTATGACGTTTACGGGGTGAACACTGTTATTTCTACCCCCTATGCCATGACCACGGACAACGACCTTCTGCTCGTTAACACGACTTCTGGCGACATTACAATCAATGCCCTGGCAGCCGCCTCGTGGATTCGTCCAATAAAGGTCTTTCGTACCACTGGCGCAAACAACATCGTTTTTACTCCGAACGGCGCAGAAACAGTTGATGGCAACGCCAACCTTACTATCACATCTGACGCTATCGTTGAAATAGTCTCAGACGGCTCAAACCTGCGGACGGTCGGCTTCCGGGCGAACATGGCTGATGCTGATGGCGACACCTCTGTAGAAATTGAGCGCACCGCCGATATCGATAAGGCGCACATCAAGACCGGAGGAACAGATAGGGTTGTTGTTGATGAAAACGGTCTTGACATCGTTTCCGGCGCACTTCGCATTGATGGCGCGGACATCATTGATGATGATGGTGAGCTGGTAGACCCCGTTTTGAACGGTGATGTGACCGGAACTGGCGTGCTCGATGAAGATAATATGGCAAGCGATTCCAACACCAAACTTGCTACCCAACAGAGTATCAAGGCCTATGTGGATGCTCAGGCTTCGGCAACGTTTGTCAACAACGCCAACGGCAATCCCAACATATCAGATACCGCATTTTTGGCCGAATTATTTGCAGGTATTTGGAGATCCGTCGGACCTACCGGCGGCGGCGCCAACAGTACGTGGACGGCGCTGGATGGCGTGCCGGCAGGGGTCGACTGGATTGAGGTTAAATTACTGCTGAACTCATCGAGTGTTGCAGACACAGCTTTTGTCACCAGAACTGCTTACGTCTACGCCAGAAAAAATGGTTCCTCTGAGGCTCAGTCCGACGCAAATCGAATTGCCGGAGGATTGGCTATGTTGAACAACAGCGGCTATGGAGGAGTGAACCTGACTTTTCCGCAAATCAGGATTCCGGTTGCATCCAGAAAGTTCGACCTTTACTGGATCTCCACATTTAACAGCGCCACTACCGTCAACTTGCTGTTGGTAGGCTACGGCTACAATCCATAACGGGGGACACTTGAGCGCTTTAGTTAGAGCCATAGTCATTGTTCTCTTGTTGGCCGGTTCAATTTTTGCGGCTGATGCCGAGGTGTTTTTTCGAGGCCCTGGGCGATGGCCGGTACCGCTCATATGTGGAGATCGGGCAGCGCTGGGGCTACCTGCGGCCGTTCGTGGCGATTCAGACTGGAATGGATGAATTTACAGGCAGCGCCGTTCATCCTTACCGTGTGACCTATACGGTGGGCGGGGAAGTGTTCTGGCGTGGTTTCACCTTGACCCTGTACCATCTATGCTCTCACCCGGTCGACAGCGGCGGCGAGGTTTTGCAGTACAATGCAGCAAAGATTTCATGGCGGTTTGGGAAAGACCCCTGACCACCATGAGGACGCGGGGCGACTGTGGCAGCATCGCCCCTGGGTCTGACCAAAAGGGATGCAAGAGGCGGGGAGGTGTTCCAGAGTGGTTTGTTCTGGGACACCTTGCTCGCAAACGGCATACAGATAGAAACTTAGCGTATAATTGAATCAAACAATCGATGTTTAAGATGTATACTGGCTATATTCTGTTAGGTAAACTTGTTTGTTTTCCCTTCCTGATCCAGAAATAGATTCGATTACCTCCTCGCACCGGCAATCATATATAACCGAACTGATCACGATTCCCCTAAGTGATAGGGTAGAGCCCGCTTTTATAGTCCCACTATATTCTTTATTATCTTCCAGGTTTAATAGCGTCCATCTATTACGTTTTTCGTGAACATGGATCATTCTTCCTCTAAGGAATAGGTCTTCGTTACTAATATCTGAGACCTGATGATATAATTCAATTATCGGGACTGCCTGATCTTTTCTGACAGATCTGGACCTAGATTCGGATAACATGGGTGTCGCCCATGAATAATCAATTGAAGTGTTTTGCTCATCCATGAATTTTAGAAGTGAGATAAAAGAACTTGCTATATGGCCCTTATTCTCTTTAAGAATTTCCAAGGTGGCTTGAGGGTCATTTAGTGAACTCGTTAACTCGTCAAGTTTTTCAAAAGACAATTCAAGTCCGCACTCACCAAGTAGGTTTCCAGAATCGGCTGCAGAGAATTTTACTGTAAAAGAACCACGAGCGAATTCAAAAACTTGTAATTTATGCGCATCTTCCCGCCGAAGGGACAATGTGTTTGTGCTCCTACCCCTACATTTTTTTCTATAAGCGTGTTTTATAAAGCTTTGGAGCACACCGAGAAAATAGCTTAAGGTATCCGTATTTATCTTATTTTCATATATTGCCTCCGGTGGATTTAGTGAGGCGAAGAAAACAGGTTTATATAACTCTTTCGATTTTACCAAAACCTCTTCCCTATTTACACTTTCAGTTTGGCTGAGGAAAAAGCCCCCTTCGGGCAATTCATGCTCTGGGGGTGGATCGCCTCCTAAATACGATATCTCATGATCCAAGGTTTCAAAACTATCAATCTCGCTCACATAGAATTCTCTTACCTCAGGATCAACGAAGATTGTTCTCAAGTCAAGTAAGCCCTTATGGAAATCAGAAAGTCTCTTCCTTGTGATTGGAACACAGGTATATTTCAACTTTTCCGGGCCATTGTCCACCAGAAGGCATAGGTATATCCCCCCCAAATCATCCATACTTTCAAAAAGTATTGGGCAATCGTAATAGACCAAGGTGCGCTGAAATTTAATCTTTCTCTTCATTGAATTAGCATCCTACGTGCCCATTACCCTGCAGTGATCAAGTGGATTAAAGGTTTCAGCTCGCCACCAAGAATGGTGGCTTTTATTGGAACCAGTTTGCATGATTAAACCGCTTCCGGATGATAGCTTAATTCCGATAATCTTTTTACCTCGGTAAGTTGGAAGCTTACGCAAAGCTAAACACTCCTGTGGGTTATCCAATAACGACAAGGATCTGGCGATACATTCGGTTGTTTTAAATTTTCGTTCTGGCCATCTCATTCTATGAGATTGGAAATCGAATTCTACTGGTGTGTCACCATCGATCAGCCTGTAGTAGATTTCATTACTAGGGGGAGTTGCATCTTCCGGAGGACAGTTTTCAGGTAAGGTTTCAGCCCAATTCATCGGCTTAAAATAAATCCCAAATAGATGTTTATTTTTCTTTTTCTTCTTTCCGCCACTCTATCCCGTTTTCCTGAAGGTGCTTTTCTATGGCCTGTTTAACAATTGAAGATACGCTTGAGAATTGCTTATCCGCCAATCTTTTCAATGCACTTTTCATCCTGTGGTCGATTTTGAGATTGAGCATCGTTTGCATTATCATTTTTTAACAGTGACTCACTATCTGGTCAATATTTTTATTGACATAGTCAGAATTTATAATACCATATATTACAAAATAATTAAAGGTAATACCTGATAAGACCTTCACAATAAGAGCAGGGGCGAATTAAAGTTGATGATATGGACTGCTTAACTGATCACAACGGCAAACTGGATGCCGCTATCTGCGCCGTTATCCAGTTGCTTAATGACGGCAAGCACGAGTGGCGGCAGATCCGCAGCAGCCTCGATGAGTTGAAGGAGAACCACCAGCGGCTGACTGATAAGGTTTGTCAGCTTGAGGATTGGAGCCGGAAACCCTTCACCAAGTCGACCGTCAAGACCTTCCTGGATGTCGTTCAACGGTACTTCAATGGTCTGTGTCCCTGCTGTAGCGAAAAGCTGATTCTCAGCGATGCCGGGATTAGGCTTGAATCCTTGGAAACCGACCACTTCAAAGGCCCCAAGTGGAACAACATAACCGAGGGCTGGCCTATCTGTGACCAGTGCCACCATAGGCTTACACACGGCTATTTAAGCCGCGAGGGATGGGTAATGCAGGCTTTCCAGGCGTTTCAGATGCGGGTTAGCCAGTTTACCCAAATAGAGAACGGGCAGATGCAACTATTCTAAACAAAGGAGGAAAACCCATGGAACGGTACACCGAAGAACAAAAGGAACTGATTCAAAATTTTTCAAAACTGATAGATGACCCTGAGGGAAACAAGGAAAAGCTGGATGAGTTTTGGCGGCTTCTGACCGAGGATAAGAAGAGGCCTTTTCGGGCCGTTCAGGAGCTTACGATGTTTTGGGAACAAAATGTCGCTGACCATGTGGACAAACTATCTATGTTGCTGATAGCTTTCTCCGAAGGTGATGCCTTCGGTGATAGCTGGACGGAACCTATCGGTGAGGCGGCAACGCGCGGCCTTGCTCGGACCCTGGAGGATGCCGTGTTGGCCTTGAATGAAATGTGGGACACGATGAGGGCTAAGTTTGACGAATTAAAGTCCGAAGGCGCGAGGGGTGAGCAAAATGAATTGGGAGGGGTTTAGCTCTGTAACCACCTACATTGAGAACGGTCAAGGCGGGATTGTAAACATTTATAACGGGAGGTGGACAATGGGGGGTGCTCAAGAAAAAAAATTCGAGTCACCCGAACTTGAGGCCTTTTACTGGAAAACCCGATGTGAAGCCAATTGGAAAATCATCGAGATCCTTACCGAAAAAATTAAAGAGATCACCGGACCATTTGCGCCAGAAACCATAAGAAAAGCCGAAGCTATTTTAATCGGAGCGGGGGTTCCTGGATACACACACGAGAAAGCAGCATAGATGCAGAGCCCCTTTCCCAATACTCTAACGCCCCGGCTTCGGCCGGGGTTTTTATTTCCAGCTGCGCCAACGCTGGAAATAGCGGCCTTTAAAATCTCGATCGGTTCCGGTAACGAAAATGTGTGTTCTCTGCTCATCGCCCCTATTCGTATCATTGAGCCTTAAAAGGAAATCCAAGATGCTGCGACAGATAGACCCTGCCGACCTGAGCGCCTTCATCCTGAAGCGCCGGCGTGTCAGCCAGGCCCGGACCAATCCCATGTGTCCGCACCGCTCCCGCTGTCTGGCCGACGCGTTCAAGAAGGAGGTCCTGAACTGCGCCGGGTGCCCTCATGAATCCGAATCGGATACATGGGAGTCGATTTTCAAGGATACAGAAGGGGCGCTACGGCTATTGTGCGCCGTCTTCATGTCTACGGACCTGGCCGAATGTGCGCCGATCGAACTCTTGAGCGATATGGTAATGAGTCCTTGTCTGTGGGCGACGACTGTAAAACTATGACTTGCTTAAAACCGGTTTCGAAGCTATGAGCCGAAATAGATTCCCCCGTTTTCCCAAGCCATCCAGTTGACAATACAAATCGAAAGGAATTGGCTATGTTTAGAAAAAGCATTGCGATCCTGTGTATTGTGGTGTTTCTTGGCGCCTGTGCTGGCATTCCTCCCGACCAGTTGAGAGCTTCTGTTATGGGGATGACCGTAAGTCTTGCGAAGCGCTGCAGGCGGAGATTACAGATATCGAGAAGCAGGTTGAAACAAAGCGTGACCAGCACAATCAAATAATTGCGGCCAATATTTTTATAACCATCATTGGCCTCGTGATATTTTTCCCACTTCTTTTCGCAATAGATACACGTTCTGAACCGTTGATAGAGATCGAAGCTTTTATAAAACGCCGTGAAACCTTAGGCATAATCGCGAAGGATTCAAAGTGTGAATTTTGCGCTGATAAGGATTATTCGAGGGCTGTCTTTATTGCAGAACATGATCTTGCGATTTTGGATCAACCGAAGGTTGAAACTGCTGAATACGATCCTCGCCTTCAGAGATGATTATCCGGCTATTTGATTTTGACACTTATCTGATAAAAACTGGGGTACTTTTAGGGGTAACAAAATAATTCAACAACATTAAATATCAATATAAACAAAATATTACTCTTACTATTTGATCCCCCTCATCTCACCATTGTTCTATAATAGGAACGCGCTTGACGTTATTATTAAAAAACTCCCATTTTCGACTTGGAAAAAATAGGCGGAAATTGGGGGTTTTTTTATGGCTAATCAGGAATTCGCCGAGCTATCCTTTAAAGATTTGTGCAAACCATTAAAGGAAGCAATTTAGCGAGGATCGTTTCCCTGCAGCAATTTCCATCGGCTTGGTTCTGCTTTTAACTGACCATACCTTTAGACCCGTGGACCTTGTGAATGAGGATTCCATGAACATGGTCCATGATGTCGTAAGCTTATTCCGCTCCGATCCCTACCACCATGGATGTAAACGCCTCCATGCCGGCGAACATGACCGTCACCTGTTTGCGCTCGCCTTCTATTTTACGCAGGTAAATAATAAGCAATGCGTACTAAATAATGTAGTAATCCGTCGGGGGCCAGGCGTTCGTCGCGGAATCCCAAGGATTGATGAACTCGTAAAAGTCCGAAATCCATTCCGAAGGTCATTCCGGCCAAAATCAAGGTCTTCTGGATGCGGATCAAGCCGGCATGACGATTGAATTTTTACGACGCATCTATTGTTGCAGTGGGTCCAACCTATCGGGCCGGGATCGAAACAAAAGCACAGGGAAGAGATCGCAATGCAGATGGATCAGTCGGTTGCCGCGCCTGTCGGGCTGCAGTCACTGCCCCGCGAAAAACGGCTTATGACGCTGGGGGGTGTAATTCTGGCCATGTTCCTGGGATCCCTGGATCAGACCATCATCGGCACGGCCATGCCGCGCATCATTGCCGACCTGAGCGGATTCAGCCATTATACCTGGGTCTCTTCAGCCTACATCATCGCCTCGGCGATCGTGATGCCGATTACCGGCAGATTGACGGATATGTACGGGCGCAAGTTTTTCTACATGGCCAGTTTGATCATCTTCCTGATTTCTTCCATTGCCTGCGGTTTGAGCCAAACCATGTCCCAGCTCATCATCAGCCGCGCCGCCAAGGGCGTCGGCGCTGGAATGATGATGGCCACCGGCTTTACCGTGATCGGCGATCTCTTCCCTCCGGCCGAGCGCGGCAAATACATGGGGCTGGGCAGCGGGGTGTTCGGGCTCTCAGCCCTCATCGGCCCGACCCTGGGGGGTACATCACCGATGCGCTTTCCTGGCAATGGGTGTTTTTTATCAATATCCCATTCTGCCTGCTCCTCATCGTGCTGTTCTTGATGTACTTCCCTCATCTGCGTCCCGAGATCAAAAAGCATCGCATCGATTTCGCCGGCATACTGACGCTGGTGCTCGCGATCGTTCCGGCCATGCTGGCCCTTACCTGGGGCGGCATCGACTATTCCTGGCAGTCGCCGCAAATTATCGCTGTTTTTGCGTTTTCCGCGCTGATGCTGCTATGCTTCATCTGGATCGAGAATGAGAGCCGTGAACCCATTCTGCCCCTGATCATCTTTAAAAACCGCATTGTCGCGGTTTCGCTGCTGGTGACGCTGCTCACCGGCTTCGGCATGTTCGGCGGCATTATCTTCGTTCCCCTGTTCTTCCAGGGTGTTCTGGGTGCCACGGCCACGGCCAGCGGCAATTTTCTTTCGCCCATGATGTTGGGTATCGTGTTGGGCAGTTTCGTCTCAGGTCAGTTTCTGGCCCGCACAGGCGGGCACTACAAAATCCAGGGCGGGGTGGGCTTGACCGTTCTGGCGCTGGGGTTGGCCCTTCTTTCCAGGATGACATTGGAAACCAGCTTTGCGGAGGCGGTGTTCAATATCACCGTGGCTGGTATCGGGCTGGGCGTGGTCCTGCCGTTGTACACCGTTGCCGTGCAAAACTCCGTCTCCTATGATCTGCTTGGGGTGGCCACTTCATCGACGGCTTTTTTTCGATCGCTGGGCGGTGCCTTCGGCCTGGCGGTGCTGGGATCGGTGATGCACACGCGCTTTGCCGCAGGCTTCATCGAGGGGCTGCCGGCAGCATTGAAAACGGCCGCGCCCATGCCGCAGCTGATGCTGATCGCGCACAATCCCGAGGCGCTCGTTCATCCCGCAAAGCAGAACCTCCTCAAAGACGCTTTGGCGCAGTCCGGCCCCCAGGCGACGGAATTGTTCCAGCATTTGATGCAGGCCATGCGGTTGTCTCTCCAGGGGGCCCTGGCGGATGTATTCTTCGTCAGCCTGCTGGTGATTGCGGGCGCCTTTGTGGTCAATTTCTTCATCAAAGAAATTCCCCTTCGCAGGCACCACCTGGCGGCCGGCGGCAGGAGCTGATATCAGTCGAGTCGAGTGGTTTTCGCGGTCCTGGGTCTTTTCGGTTGAGGCTGGCAGGCCGGAGATGGTTTTGTTGAGCCTGACGGCGCGGCTCTCTGCTCAATGGGCGCCTTTTTCCCCGGTTTCGATTTTGATGAGTTCGCCGTTTCTGAAAAGCAGATAGCGGATGAATTGATTGGACCCGAGATCATAGGTCCAGCGTTCCATATAAAGGGGGCCTATGATGAGCCTGGGGAGTCTGAAGCGTTCCTTTTCGTAGTCAAAATATTCGGCAATGGCACTGTCGTGGCCGACCTCCCATTGCTCCACGTAATCGGGTTCGCCGCATTTTCTCAGCACCTGGTCCTTGTATGAACCTACGGAAACGATCTTGCCGTTGCAGCGGAAGGATCGGTCCGCCGCGGCGGCGGTGGTCCCGATCAGAACCAGCAACAGCAGCCATGCGGCCGCGTATAGTGAACGAGCCCTTGCACGTTGCATGCGCTTAATTTAATCACCCCTTTGTTTTCAGCAAATCCGTGACCGTGGGCGGTTCTCCGATGCCTCCAGGGCAGGGGCACCAGAAACCTGGTGTTTGTGGGTAAGTTGACGATTGGCTTGACCGTAAAGTTTCTCCTGGCGCAATTTTTTTCGGTTCATCGAAAACGATGCCCTGAAATGAGTGCTGCGGCCCTGTTCATTGCCCGGATGAGCCTCCGGTCTTCCATCCTTTTGACCGTACCGCCAGCGTGGGCATCGATGGCGGTGATTGAAAAGGCGGCGGTCTTGAGAAAAGAAGCCATTTATTGTAACCATGGAGCCGGAAGCCGGCCAAGAGACAAGGGGAAAAAATGCCGAGGGATCGTTTTGGGCTTGCCGCATCCCGGCCGATACATGGGAAAAAGGGTTATGCAATCGAAGAAAATTCGCCTGGACGGCGTGGGTGACATTTTGCTGGAGCGCAGCGGTCGCGCCAAGTACATCAACCTATCGGTCAGGCCATTTAGAGGCGTGCGCGTTGCAGTACCCAAAGGGGTATCGTTCCAGGAGGCGGCGGCCGTGGCGCAATCCAAAGCGCAGTGGCTGCAATCGCGTCTGGCGCGCATGGTATTGATCGAACGCGAAGTCCTCGAACAAAGAAGAAAACCGCCCATCGACCGGATGCAGGCGCGCCGTCAGTTGATCGACAGGCTGGCGCACCTGGCCGACCGGCATGGCTTTGCCTACAACAAAGTTTTCATCCGCAGGCAAAAGACGCGCTGGGGCAGCTGTTCCCACAAAAACAACATCAATTTGAATATTCACCTGGTTCAACTCCCCGATGCATTGATCGACTATACGCTGATGCACGAATTGGTGCATACCCGCATCAAGAACCACGGCCCCCGCTTCTGGGCGGAGCTTGGCCGTTACCTCCTCAATGCAAAGCAGCTCGATCGGGAGATGAATCAGCATTGGATCCTGTTGATGGCGGACCGATGACATAAGAAAGGGGCGGGCCTCTTGCGGGTGGTAGGGGATCAAAGGGCTGGATAAGCTTTTGGTCACGACCAGCTGGACCTGCACAGGTCGTGCAGCACATGCATCGGAACGGTTCGCTGTCGATTCCCCGGGTAACCTGATACCAAGCCTAAGATTGCGTTTTTCAATGACTATGGGTTCGGCCGGCCCAATTCATATTTTTCACTGAGTTCCTCCAACTGGGCCATTTCGATATCTACAAATTTGATGCCGATGCCCGGAACGGCCATGCTGCGTCCCCAGGGAACGTGCCATCTGATTTCTCCGACCATCGGCGTGTGGATGGATAGCTCCTTAAAAACAAAAGCCGCCTGTTCGCCGGCGGACCATTTTTTACTTGAAGCGATAAAACATCCGCCTTGAGACAGGTTGATTGTAAAGGTGCGCTCCATTGTCTCGGCATCGAAATCACCGCTCTTTGAGAGCAAGACATTGAAATGAATAATTCTTCTCGGGCTGGTGCGGATTTTCCGGGCGCTGAAATGGGGGCATAGTTCGGTCAGGAACTCCTTGAGCGAGACTTCGTTTTTGGCTTTTCCAAAAGGTATGGCTTGAATTTTTTCGCTTCCGGGATGAATTCTGGATTGCAGAACAGGATATTGCTCCAAAACCTCATAGGCTGTTTCCCTCTGCTCCCGGGGTGCCGCAAGTTTGGTTTTCAGGTCGATGATGATGCCGTTGTAGGCATCTTCGCAAAGCGTTTTCTGCAGGTCTTTTACAGAGCAAAGCGTCGTGATATCCACATCGTAGGCGCTGAGTTGATCCATATAGATTTTTAACAAAGCGTCCGTATCGGCGATCAGAAGGATCTTCGGTTTTTTCAAATCGTTCATTATTGCGTCCTTGGATTGTTGGTTTACGGCTTTATCGAAGGCGGCCGCCCTGGGCGGAACCGATTGATGCCATTGGCATGCGCCTGGATGCCGGTGTTGTGGAAGGATTATCGTCCGACTTCGGGCACACCTTTATCGATTTCAGTGAAAGGCTTTCGTCAATGCAGGGCAGGCCAAACCGGGCCAGCAGATTAAAGTTTGCAAATAGTTATTTATCCGCGGAGTTTTTACACAAGAAGGCCTGCCTGTCCCAGGCCGGGTCCATGAAAAACCTTTCGTTGGAATCGCTGGTTTTTGGGCAGGGGCGTTGATAAAGCGGGATCAGACGTGGTAGCATGGTGCAATTCAGACGGGAGACCAACCTATGTGCTTGGACACCAATCCTTTGTTTCGCAAAGCGAACGCGCCATGGTACGACGGCAACACCGCCTGTGCGATAGTAATGGCGGCCATGCTGGTGCTATGCCTTTTCGGTTGGGCGGGTATTGCGGTGGCGCGCACGCACCCCTCTTATCACGCGTATATCTGGGTGCCGTTCATCCTGCTGATGCTGTCGCTGCTGGTGGGGGTATCGGTGACGTTCCGCCTGCTCCGCCGCTGTTATGATCGCTACATGCAAACCAGGGATCTTTAGGCGTTATCTTTACGCCGTCTTTGTCTTTCCGGAGGCCGTCCGCTTACGGGCTTCAATTCAATTTCAGAAAATCGCTGTATCCCATTTTCAGATAACTGTCGGTATGGATGTATTTCAGCAGCGGCAGCAGCTTGTCCGACTCGATATATCCAGGCCAGCGGGCAATATTTTCACCTTTGGCGGACAGAAAACGAAGGTCCGGAACACCACTCACGCTATAACGGTCAGCGATTTTGGGCAGTTCTTCGGAATTGATACGCACGGGGATGAAATGGCTGTTGACGTAGTCGGCCACGGATTTATCCATGAACGTCTTTTGTTCGAGTTTGCGGCAGTAACCGCACCAACCGGTGTAGAAATAAAGCAGAAATTTTTTGGATTGGGTTTGCGCCTCTATTTTCTTGGCCTCATCGAAGCTCAACCACTTAATGAGTTCCGGCTGGGCCGCCAAACCCTGTAGCGGCCACAGCAGGCAACCCAGCAGAATGCTCAGGTGGAAGATTTTTTTCACTCCAAACGTCCTTAAAAAGAGAGATAAGACAACAGCCGCAGTTTGTCTGAAATCAGCAGCAGTCCTGTCGCAATCAGCAGTACGCCGGCGCCCATGTTGATCCATCGAATGGCCTTTGCCGCGCGGCGCACAAAACCGATCAGAAAATGGACGGTCACCGACAGGATCATGAATGGCAGGGCCACGCCCGCCGAAAACAGGGCCAGCAGCATGATTCCTTGGGACACGGTATCCTGATTGCCGGCCAAAATCAAGATTGATCCCAGCAAAGGCCCGATGCACGGGCTCCAGCCGGCACCAAAGGCCATTCCGATGATGACCGCGCCAAAAAAATGGACCGGCTTATGCTTCAGATGGACGCGTTTCTCCGCTTCGAGGAAGCGGATGCGCAGAATACCTACCAGGTGCAGTCCTAAAAGAACGATAAAAACGCCACCGGCGATGCGGATATAGGCTTTGGCGCCCTGGAACAAAAAGCTGAAGTAGGCCGCGCTGGCGCCCAAGGCAATGAAAATCAGCGAAAAACCAAATACAAAAGCCAAAGTGCTCAAAACGATTTTCCGGCGGACACCCGCCGCGGCGGCCTGAGTCAAATCGTCCATGGATACGCCGGCGATAAAAGAAAAGTATGAAGGCACCAGGGGTAAGATGCAGGGTGAAAAAAAAGAAAACAGTCCGGCCAAAAAAGCTGCGCTGTATTTTATCTCTTCAATCATGATAGGACCGTATGGCTTCTCACGGGGTGCCGGATGGAAGCGGTCTCGAATTCTTCAATCAGTTCAAAGCCATGATGCGCTCTCCGGCGCCTCAAAGCGGCACTTATCCGGCCCTGCGAAACAGCCATTTTGGGAGCGCCGTGGACCATTTGCCCAAATCCTGGGAGTCCGGGGCTCAAGGAGCGCTTTTTCGCCGGTTCTAATCGCCCGCTGCGCATTTCGCGGAAGGTTCCGAAGACGCGGCCGACCGGCTGGATCTCAGCAGTATCATGACGGCCATAGCCAGAAAAACCACATCTCTGAACAGGTCCACGTACAGATTGCCGCCTGCTTCGGGATCGTTCGAAAAACATCCGCAATGGATGTCCAACCCCCGAAGGAGACTTACCGCCAGGGCCCCCATGAAGATGATCATCAAAAGAGCGACCATCAGGGCGCTGCCGGCCAAAAGACGCCCGGAAATCAAACACACAGCGCAGGACAATTCCACCCAGGGCAGCAACAGCGCAGCGGCGTTCGTCCATTCCGGCGGCAGAATCTGGTAGTTGGCAATGATTTCAGCAAATGCGGCCGGGTCGAGAATTTTATCCCAACTCGCATAGACAAAAGCAGCTCCCAATATGAGGCGGGCTGCCGTTGCGACCAGGTGCATTCGATTTTCAAACCGCTTGAAGAACATATGTTGTTTCGATTTTGCTGCCCCTGCGTGCTATTCCTTGTCCATTTTACCCAAAAGCGTGGCACGGCGGGTGGCGGCTTCCACAGCATCCATCAAAATGCCTCTCAGGCCGCTCTTTTCCAACACGTGAAGCCCCGCAATCGTCGTGCCGCCGGGAGCAGTGACCAAATCCTTGAGTTGAGCGGGATGGGTGTTGTGTGCAAGCTGCATTTGCGCGGCGCCCAGCAGGGTCTGGGCGGCCAGCAGCAAAGCCTGGTTGCGGGCAAGACCAGCTTTTACGCCCGCGTCCGCCAGGGCATCCATGATCAAAAACACATAGGCCGGGCCGCTGCCGCTCAGACCGGTCACAGCATCCAGCAGATGTTCGGATTGAACCAGGACGCAGCGTCCCACGGAATTGAAAACCGCTTGGGCCAGATCCAGATCTTCGGCGCGGGCATGCGCGCCGGGCGCAATGGCCGTTGCACCGGCTTTCACCGAGACGCATACATTGGGCATGGCGCGAATCAGCCTGAGCCGCTCATCCGACAGGACCGCAATGGCGGAGAGCGGGACCCCGGCGGCGATGGAGACGATCACCTTGGACCGGTCGAGGCCGGGAACCGTTTCCTTGAGCACCCCGGCCATCACTTGAGGTTTGACGGCATAAATGACGAGCGCCGATTTTCGAATCACCTCACGATTGTCCCCGCTGATGTGGACCCCGCAGCGCCGCTGCAGTTCGCGGAGTCGTTCCGCATTCACATCCGAGCAGAAAAGCTGTTCGGGACGGATCAGCCCGGCCTCCAATAGGCCCTTGATGAGCGCCTCGGCCATATTGCCCGCGCCGATAAAGCCGATGGTTTGGTTTTGGAGCATCGTCGATTCCCCGTGAAGCATTCAGACACCCGTGCGGTTCGGACGTTTTATTCAATACTGTGGCTACTTTACGGCTTGAGCGCGGATTGTCAACAAAAATCAATGCGCAAGCCTTGACCGGACGACGGGTTGACGCTATGAAGTGTGTCACCCCGCAGGGTCCGGCGGGTTTGCATAACCAGATGTTCGGACTCCGTCCGTTGCCCCCGCCGCAATCAGGCGATAAGGTCCTGTTGTCACGGGATCGGGTGCGGTCTGTTCAATCGTGTTAGGAGTCAGTTTTGATATTCAAATCCGCTATTTCAAAAATCTACATGGATCTTCCGTTATCCTTGATCCTGGTTTTTTCTTTGATCACAGGCCTGCTGAGCATGGGGCTGCCAAACCGGGGCCATGCCAATTCGTTGCCGCAACTGCCCGCCGAGGTCGAGACCGGTCTGACCCATTTGCTTGCCTTATGTGCTTCCGAGCAGGAAGCGCGCGAAGTGGATTTGGAAAAAATCTCTGCGGTTGCGGCATTTGTTCGAAGCGCGTCTGAAATGGGGACCGGCACGCCCCAGGAACGTGACCACTCGAAGGGTTCATATATCGCCTACAGCATTGCGAGATCTCTTCCGGAGATCATACGTTACACCTACAACCACCGCATTCCGGAAGGCGCCATCAATCCTTCCTCCGTCAATTACTCTTATTGGAAAGAGCTGCCGGGAAGCGCCAAGATATTGCCGGACATCTGGAAATCCCTGGATGTTTTTTCCGAACCGCTGTTTGCCAGGGGGGTGCGGCGCGAGTCCATAGCACCGGACCTGCATACCGGCGCCTATTACGAATACGATTTGCAAAGAGCGTTTATCATCTATCGCCAGGGAACCATGCGCGTGGTCGTTTCCCTGTCCAATCAACTCGGGGATTCGGAGGTGGGCCGCAAGGGGTTTATCGTCGGCAACGATCAGGATTGGAACTATCTTTACACCCAGGCTGAAGGATTGAACAAGTCGGGGCTGGGCTGGGTCAAATCGAAAATCTACTCCTTTCGTTCAGTTTGTTTCTATGTGGAAGACAGTGCCCGGCCCGGAGCCGTGCGGATCGGTGTTTTTCAATGGCTGGGGGCCGGTTGGGCGGGCATCAATCTGGTGGATTCGCACCATATCCGCAATGGGTTGGAGCGCTATGCCAAAGGCTTAAAAGGTATGCTGGAATCCGAAAGAATGCCCGATGCGCGGACGCTTGAGCACGTGTATGCCGCTTTGAACAAGACGCAAGAGGATGTGCTGCGGGAAAAAGCATTGGACATCACCCGCCACATCAAACGCAAGGCCGAGCAGGACCATGCGCTGAGAGAGAAGGGCGCCATCAAGGAGATGAACGAAACGGACTATGTGGCGCGTTTGGACAAGGAAAGATTGGTCAGCATGCTCATGCGCGAGTTTGTCAAATACAGTCTCGGCAAGGAGACGCCCCTGAGTTCCAGTTTCTGGTTGGCGCTTAAGGATGTCATCATCCCGGAGCAACCGTTTTCCTGAGTGCCGGTGATTCAGTTGGTGCGCACCCCACAATTTGGGCTGAAGCGGATATGTTATCGACCTGCGCTTTTGCTCTTACAGATCCTGTTCGTGGGGATGGGGAGCCCGGCATCGGGGGCGGTAGTGGTATCCAAGCCGATCTCCGTGCTGGGCCGTGCCGGTTGACGGATTTCCGGTTCAGCGGGTTTGAATCTCAATGCCCAGCGCCGCCAGCATTGCGCTTGCCTCCCCCCGCAGGACCTTGCCCAACTCTGCCCGCGCCACATCATGGGCCACTCCGTTTTTTCGCAGCATGTGCATCAACTTGTCGAAAAGCTCGCGGCGCCTGCGCCCCTCGCGGGCGGGATCGCGACGATCGATAAAACGGTCCATCAGTGTGGAACCGCAGAGGCAATTGCGGAACAGTTCGATGATTGTTTTATCCGATTCATCCTGAGTGCTTTTCAGTCCGCTGACGCCTGCGCGCACCGATCGGGTTTCTCGAATGAACTCCTCCGCCGATGCATACGACCTCCCGCAGGAAGGGCAGGTTTTGGGAAATGCGGTTTGCGATAGTTCTTTCAATCCCTCATATAGTTCCAACAGCGCCTCGCCCGGCTTCATAGCCACCGTTCCTGTTCTTGGATGAAGGAGCCTTCATACCATAGGCGTGCCTGAAACGCCTGTGATACGCAAGCCCTATTATAAAGTTTACCGAAATTAATCGGCAGGTGAATGCCGGGCTTGAGTTCGTTTTTGGTGGGTGCTGAGACGGGTCGGCCAATTCAAATCCACCTTTTAGGGTTGGTTTCTCTGGGAAACTTTGCCTTACCCACTTGCGCTGCAAAGGGGTCATTGCGAAGAATCAATATGCAACCCATGAAAAACTTGACTTATTCTACGTTTTGGCTTTATTCTTTGAGCTAAATTGAAGCTGCCGGGGCCTTTGCCGGCAGGTCGAGCCCCAAAACGCCAGTGTTGAAGGGCGTCCGATCACAAGCAACCCCTCCTGGGGAGGAATCAGACACGCATGTACTTTATCGGTTATCTGCTGAGAGCCGTGGCCACCATTCTAAACATGGTGCTGACCCTCTACCTGTGGATCATCATAGCGCGGGCCATATTGTCATGGGTCAACCCCGACCCGTTCAATCCCATCGTGCGCTTCATCCATAACATTACTGAACCGGTGCTCGGCAGGCTGAGATCGAGAGTGCCGCTGTTTTTCGGCGGCATCGATTTCTCTCCGATGATCGCGATCCTGGTGATCGTCCTGCTGACCAACTGGCTTGTTCCCAGCCTGGATCAATTGGGACAAAACCTGCTCCATCCATAGTTTTCAAAGAGAGGATAGCAAAATGAGTCTCACACCCTTGGACATACAGCAACAACGATTCCGGGTGCGGCTTCGCGGATTCGATATTCGTGAAGTGGACCGCTTCCTCGAACATATTGCCGAGAGCCTATCCGCCCTGCAGAGTGAAAACAAGAATCTGAAAGAAGAGGTGCGGCGGCTCAAGCTGGAAACACAGGGATACAAAGAACGCGAAGAAACCTTCAAACGAGCCATGCTGAACTCGCAAAAAGTTTTGGAGCAGATGAAGGAAAATGCGCGCAAGTCGGCGGAAATCATCATCGCCGATGCCGAGGTAAAAGCGGAGAAAATCCTGAACCGCGCCCACAACCGTCTATCCCAGCTGCACGAGGATATTGCCGAACTCAAACGGCAACGCATGCAAATCGAGGTGCAGATTCGATCCATCATAGAGGCCCATTCCAAGTTGCTGGAAATCGGCAAGGAAAGTATGGATGCCATAGATGAGTCGGACAGCAAGGTGACCGTTCTCAAACAACCACCCAGCACTTTAAGTTAAACCCGCCTGCCTTCCCGGCCGATACTGTAGAGGAGAACCGGACCACCGGTCGATCAATGCACGGCCGTTGTGAATTGAAAATCGAAATTGCTGTAGACAAACGGACCACTTTACACCTGCGGGGAGTTGCCAATGGCAAAAATCGATGCCTTTTTCAAGTTGATGCACGATCAGAACGCCTCCGATTTGCACCTGATGTCCGGTCAGCCGCCTGCCCTGCGGGTTCATGGTGATATCGAACGGGTCAAATACAAAATATTGGATAATGACGAATTGCGGGTCATGCTGTATGAAATTGCAGCCGAGGATAAGATCAAAACCTTTGAAGAAACCGGTGATGTCGACTTCGGCTATGAGATTCCCGGCCTGGCGCGCTACCGGGCCAACTTTTTCATGCAAAAAAACGGTGTGGGCGCGGTCTTTCGCGAAATACCCAGCACCATTATGACCTGCGAACAGCTCGGCCTGCCATCGGTGATCAGCAAGCTGGCGTCACTGCCGCGCGGGCTGGTGATCGTCACCGGCCCCACCGGCAGCGGCAAATCGACCACTTTGGCCGCCGTTATCGACGAAGCCAACCGCCAGCGCGCCGACCACATCATCACCATCGAAGACCCGATTGAATTTGTGCACAAGAGCCAGGGGTGTCTGGTCAACCAGCGCGAAGTGGGCATACACACCAAATCTTTTTCAGCCGCCTTGCGCGGCGCGCTGCGGGAGGACCCCGATATCATCCTGGTCGGCGAAATGCGTGACCTGATCACCATGAGTTTGGCCATTGAAGCGGCCTCCACCGGGCACCTTGTCTTTTCAACCCTGCACACCACCAGCGCTGCCAAAACCGTTGACCGTATCGTCGAGGTGTTTCCCGCCGAAGAGCAGGGGCAGATCCGCTCCACCCTGGCGGACGGCATCCGGGCCGTCTTATCGCAAACGCTTTTCAAGCGTATCGACAAAAAGGGTCGCATTCCGGCCCTGGAAATATTGATCGCCACCCCGGCGGTGCGCAACCTGATCCGTGAGGGCAAATCGCATCAGATCCCCTCCATGATTCAGACCGGGAAAAAATATGGTATGCAGCTTCTCGACGATGCCATTATGGAGCTTTTCAACAAAGGCAAGATCAGCGCCGATGATGCCTATAACAAAGCCAATGACAAAGGCCGCTTCCGGCCGCTGCTCAAGGCGCCGCCCACCGATTTTACCGAGGCGTAATCCCCCACGGCGATCGGCCGATACCGAGAGGGCGTAATGAAAAAGCAGGAAATCGAACATATTCTAACGCGAATGCTCGACTCTCACAGCAATGTGTCGGACCTCAATTTAACCGTCGGCAGGCCCTTGCAGGTGGAAAGCTCCGGCGAGCTGTTGCCGGTGGAGATGAAGCCGTCCATTAAAAGTTTGACCCCATTTCAGACCGAGGTGGTGGCTTTGAACCTGATCGACAGCGACCGTCGTCTGACCGAAACCCTGCTGCGAACCGGGTCATGCGACCTTTCCTACAGCCTGCCCGGGAAAGCGCGCTTTCGTGTCAATATTTTTGCGCAATCGGGGCATTTTTCCATTGTGCTGCGCCAGTTGGAGTCCAAAGTGCCCACCGTCCGGGATATGAAGTTACCCCCCTCTTTTTTCGAAATGGGCAAGGAACTCAACGGCATCATCATTTTCACGGGCGCTACCGGAACCGGTAAAACCACCAGCTTGGCGGCCATTCTAGAAGAGATCAATGAACACCGATCGGTTCATGTGGTCACCCTGGAAGATCCCATCGAGTATCAGCATCCCCATAAAAAAGCGACCTTCAACCAACGCGAATTGGGACGCGATTTCGATTCATTCGCCAATGGGCTGCGGGCGGCGCTGCGCCAGGCGCCCAAGGTGATCCTGGTGGGTGAAATGCGCGACCGAGAAACCGTGGAGATCGGGTTGACGGCCGCGGAAACAGGCCACCTGGTGCTGAGCACATTGCATACGGTGGACGCCGGCCAAACCATCAACCGTATTTTAGGTCTGTTTGCCAACGAAGAAGAAAAACAGATTCGCATCCGCATGGCGGACACCTTTCGTTGGGTGGTCAGCCAGCGCTTGTTGCCTAAAATCGGGGGGGGGCGGGTGGCCGCTTTTGAAATTTTGCGCAGCAACTTGCGGGTCAAGGAAGCCATTCTGAACGGCGAATCGGAAGGCAAGACTTTTTATGAAATGATGGAGACCGGACGTCCCTTCGGGATGACGACCTTTGACGACTCCATTGTGGCGCTCTATGAAGAGGGGCTGATCACCCAGGACACCGCCCTGGCCTATGGTTCTCACAAGGCCGTGGTCAGCAGAGGCATCGACAAGGTAAAAAGCGCACGCGGCGAAGCCACCACCGATATCAAAGATTTGGAACTGGATCGCGGATACGGACGCAGGGCATAAAAGGTAAAACGGGAGCAATGCATCGCTTATGGAAGTGATCTGCCAAAGTTGTCAGGGGAAACTCAAGATCGCCGATGACAAACTGCCGGCGGGCAAGACCGCCGCAGTGAAATGTCCGCGCTGCCAGTCCCGTATCAGCGTAACCCGCCCTGAAGAGAAGGACAAGGCGGCGGAAGATGCTCTGGAGGATCTGTTTGATTTTTCCGATGGTGAAGGCGATGGGTATGATGCTGCTGAAAAGCCGTTCGATTTTATCGAGGATGAGGGGAAAACGGCCCTCGTGTGCGAATCGGACGGGTTGATTCGCGATAAAATCAAGCCCACGCTGGAAACGCTCGAATACCACATCAGCGAAGTGCCCAACAGCCGTGAAGCACTCAAGAAGATGCGCTATCACACCTACGACGTTATTCTGCTGAATGAATATTTTGACACGCGTGATCCCGATGCCAACGCCGTTCTGATCTATCTTGAGCGCATGGCCATGGAAACCCGCCGCAATATTTTCGTCATCCTTCTTACAACGCGCTTTCGAACCATGGATCACATGCTCGCCTTTCAAAAAAGCGTGAACATGATCGTGAACCTGCGCAATATTGATGACTTTGACAAGATTTTACAGCGCGGTCTGGCCGATTACGGATTGTTTTATAAAATTTTCAAGGAAACGCTCACCCAGTAATGTTCGCATCAGCCACCATCCAGCGTATGGATGAAAATCTCTACCTGGTGCCGCTGCCGGTTCCCATAGCCGGGTTTGAAGGTTTTATAACGGCCTGGATCTATACGGGCGGCCCAGTGGCATTGATCGATGTCGGACCATCCAGTACGAAAGACCACCTGATCTCCGCGCTGGACGAAATCGGCGTGCGGCACCTTGACTGGATTCTGCTGACCCATGTGCATCTCGATCATTCCGGCGCCATAGGCCATATCAGCCGTGCTTTTTCCAAGACCCCGGTGGTCTGCCATCCCAAAGCGGCCGAACACTTGATCGAACCGCAACGGCTGTGGGAAGGTTCTGTGAAAACCCTCGGAGAGGTGGCGCACCGGTATGGCCCCATTGCACCGGTGGCGGATACGCAAGTGCTCACGGCCGATCAACTGCGCGTGCCGGAGATCATCCCGATTGCCACGCCGGGCCACGCACCGCACCATTACTGCTACTTCATCGGCGATGTGCTGTTTGCCGGCGAGGCCGGCGGCGTCTGCTTGCCTGTAAGCGACACCCGCTACTACATGCGTCCGGCCACCCCGCCCCGTTTCATATTGGAGATCTATCTCGACAGCATTGACCGGTTGATCGCCAGACAACCGCAAACGATCTGTTATGGGCACGTCGGCATGCGACCCGATGCCTCCGCCATGCTGCAAACCCACAGCGATCAACTGCGGCTCTGGCAGCAACTGGTGAAACCCTTTTTTGCGTCTGCGCCGGAGGGTGGCGAGGATTCGCTTACCGCCTGTCTGGCCCATATGCTTGACAGCGATCCGCTGCTTTCCGGCTTTTCGCTTTTGTCGCCTGCCGCCCAGGACCGCGAAAGATTTTTTCTGCGCAATAGCCTGAAAGGGTATTGGGGCTATTTCCGGGACAAAGATGTGAGTTTGCAGGGTGGAGTTTGATGGATTCGTAAAAGTCCGAATTGGATTTCGGATTTGCTCTGCCAGCCTGCGGTCATTTGAAGAAATTCAAGTTCAACCAAGCATCGACTGAGGCAGTGGCTAAGGTGATCCTGCCAAGCTGTCGGCGATAATTTTCAATCCCTCCAGTGTCAGGTTCGGTTCCACTGATTCGATGGTGGTGGCGACATTTTGAATCAGGGGCGCCAGGCCGCCGGTTGCAATCACTTTGCATTGTGTTTTCATCTCGGCGCGGATGCGCTGCACCATTCCGTCAACCATGGCGGCATAGCCGTAAATAATGCCCGATTGAATACTGGCGATGGTGTCTTTGCCCACCACTTGGGTCGGCGGTTTGAAGATTTCCACGCGCGGCAACTTGGAAGCCCGCGCGAAGAGCGCTTCCGCAGCGATACCGATCCCTGGGCAGATGGCCCCCCCAAGGTATTCACCGCTTTCGGAAATCACATCGAAGGTCGTGGCCGTCCCGAAGTCGATGACAATTAGACTGGTGCGGTAGTGCTGGAAGGCCGCCACTGAATTGACGATGCGATCGGCGCCCACTTCCTTTGGGTTGTTGTACAGTATGGGCATGCCCGGATAAGATCTGGCGTCGATCCAATGGGGTGCATGCCCCAGGTATTTGCGGCAAAAAGAATCCAGGATATTGACCATGGGCGGAACGACACTCGATATGATGGTCTTGGCGATCTCGTGAAACTCGAGACGGCTGCGCGCGAACAGGCCGGCGGCCAGGACGTTGAATTCATCTTCGGTGGTATTGCGTTCGGTGCGAATGCGCCAGTGAGCGGTAAGCTGGTCGCCCTTAAACACGCCGAGAACGATATTGGTGTTGCCCACATCGATGACAAGCAGCATTTACCAGATTCCTTCCCAAGGTTTGTGGAATTCGTACTCGTACGCGTGCTCGTACTCGAAAAATGCGAATCGAGTACGGGAACGAGTACGCGTACGAGTACGAGAGCGAAGGCCTTAAGTTAATGCCATTGACCTAAAACCTAAAACAGCCTTCAGGCCGATCTTACCGCATCCAACACAGTCACCATCGCCTTCGTATTGACCACGTTGTGCACCCGCACGATGTGAGCGCCATTCATGATCGCCACAGCCAGTGCGGCCTGGGTTCCGGTTTCCACCTCGGGCCGGTCCGGGCTGAGCTCCTTGTGGGGCGGTTCCGCCAGTATTTTGCGGATGAACGCTTTGCGCGAAGGGCCGATCAGAATGGGTGCGCCCAATGCGGCGAGCGTGCCAAGTTTTTGAATCACCAGCAAATTGTGCCGGGCGGTTTTCCCGAACCCGATCCCCGGATCGATAATGATGTGCTCCCTTGGAATGCCGGAACGCTCGGCCCGCTCAATGGCCTGTTTGAGGTAAAGAGCGATTTCGGCCATGAGATCTTCATATACGGGATCGATCTGCATGGTGCGGGGCGTTCCTTTCATGTGCATGAGAATGATCGGAACATGATGCCGCGCCGCGACAGCGGCCAGGTGCGGATCGATGGACAAGGCACTGATATCGTTGATCATGGATGCGCCGGCGGCCAAAGCCGCCTCAGCAACAGCGGCTTTGGTGGTATCGATGGAGATGGGGACGGCGATGCGCGAGGCCAATTGCTCAATGACAGGCACCACCCGGCGTTTTTCTTCTTCTTCGGTAACATCTTCGGCAAACGGGCGGCTCGATTCGCCGCCGATGTCGATAATGTCTGCTCCGGCTTTGACGAGACGCTCGGCTTGCGCCAGAGCTGCTTCGGATGAATGGAATTGACCGCCGTCGGAAAATGAATCGGGTGTGACGTTGACGATGCCCATGATGGCGGTGCGGCGTCCGAGTTCAAGTACGAAATTTTTCCAGCGCAGCGTGAAAGTGTGCATTGCGATTCCGTTGGCGATCGGCGTCTGCGACAATTTCAGTTCTAATCGAGGCTGCCTTCGGTTGCCGCGGAGGCTGCTTCGACCGCTTCGTCGGTTTCTTCGGCAGCAGCAAACGGCGTCGGCAAAATGACATCCGGCTTGATGGAGAGGATCAATTCATCCAACTCTTTTCCCAGAACAGTCTCTTTCTCCAAAAGCAGGGCCGCCAAGGCGTGCAGTATATCTATCTGCTCGCTCAAGACCGATCGGGCTTTCTGGTGGGCAAATTTGATCAGGCGAGCTATTTCGGAGTCGATCTTCTGGGCGGTTGCTTCCGAATAGTCGCGGTGCTGGGCGATTTCACGGCCTAGAAAAACCTGCTCTTCCCCTTGCGCATAGGACAGCGGTCCGATCTCTTCGCTCATGCCCCATTTGCGGACCATCTGCTGGGCAAGTTCGGTGGCTTGTTTGATATCGTTGGAGGCGCCGGTGCTGATGCGCTTTAGCACCAGCTCTTCGGCGACCCGCCCCCCGAACGCCACCGCCAGCTCACTCTCGAGTTGGTCCTTGTATTTAAAATCGCGTTCTTCAGGCAGAAACCAGGTGACCCCGGCCGCCCGGCCGCGGGGGATAATGGTGATCTTGTTCACCGCATCGGTGTTGGGCAGAAAACGGGCCACCAGGGCGTGGCCGCCTTCGTGATAGGCGGTTGTCTTGCGATCCTCCTCGCGGATCACCTTGGATTTGCGTTCCAGCCCCATGTAGACTTTGTCCTTGGCATCCTCAAAGTCCGCCATCTCCAGCTTTTCTTTGCCCCTCTTGGCCGCCAGCAAAGCCGCCTCATTGACCAGGTTTTCCAGGTCGGCCCCCGAAAACCCCGGGGTTCCCTTGGCCAAATTGGTAATAATGACGTCTTTGGCAATGGGCGTTTTCTTCATATGCACGCTCAAGATCTTTTCCCTGCCGCGGATGTCGGGAAGGCTGACCACCACCTGGCGGTCGAACCGGCCCGGGCGCAGCAAGGCAGGATCGAGAACATCCGGTCGGTTCGTGGCCGAAATCAGGATCACGCCTTCATTGGATTCAAAGCCGTCCATTTCCACCAGGAGCTGGTTGAGGGTCTGCTCGCGTTCATCGTGGCCGCCGCCCAGTCCGGCACCGCGGTGGCGTCCCACGGCATCGATTTCATCGATGAAAATGATGCAGGGCGCATTTTTTTTACCCTGCAAAAAAAGGTCGCGCACCCGCGAAGCGCCCACGCCGACGAACATTTCCACAAAATCGGAACCGCTGATGGTGAAAAAAGGTACCCCCGCCTCACCGGCGATGGCCCTGGCCAGCAACGTTTTGCCGGTCCCCGGCGGTCCCATGAGCAGAACCCCTTTGGGTATCCGGCCGCCCAGGCGCGTGAACTTTTTGGGATCGCGCAGAAATTCAACAACTTCACTTAGTTCTTCCTTGGCCTCATCAATGCCGGCAACATCCTGAAAAGTTACTTTTTCCTGTGTATCCGACATGAGCCGCGCGCGGCTTTTTCCGAATGATAAGGCCTTGCCGCCGCCGGATTGCATCTGGCGCATGAAAAAGATCCATACGCCGATCAACACAAGCATCGGAAACCAGGAAATAAGAATGTTGTACCAAGGCGATTCGGTGGGAGGCTTGGCTTTCAGACGTACGTTTTTGGACCTCAGGATCTTGATCAGGTCAGGATCTTGTGGGGTATAGACCTTATACTTGCGACCGGCTGGATCGGTGGCGGTCAATTCCTGGCCTTGAACGACCGCTTCTTCGATGCGGTTTTGTTCCACCATTGTCAAAAACTCGGAGTACCCCAGGGTCGATTCAGTCATATTTTGGGCGTTGAACATCTTGTAGAGCATGATCATCATCAAGGTGATCACACACCATAACGCCAGGTTCTTATAAAATGGATTCAAAAAAAACTACCTCCTGAAGTTTCGCACTATGAATAAAGGCGATGCCTACCATAATGCCCTTTGGTGCTTTACGCAACATTTATCCTGGCTTGCCTGCGCTGCGGGCGCATAATGCTTCGGCTACCACGCGCAACACCCGGGTGGTTTCGGATGAAATGGCCGCTTCGCTGCCGCGGCGTATTCCTACCACCCAGAGGATGGCGTTTGCGCTGATCAGCAGAGGAATCCATTTCCGGTGCGCTGGGGAGATCTTGCGATCGATAAACAACTTCTTCACCTTTTGGCGGCCCTGCAGGCCGAAGGGTTGAAAGTGATCGCCCGGTTGAAAATTGCGCACGGTCAGCGGAAAATTCAACCGGTCCATGTCCAATAGGATCATATGCTGTTCCGGCACCTGCAATGGACCCGCTTGGATGATGTCCACCGGTGAACACCGCAGCATGATGTTGGCTTCCGGGATCCGCAACTCCAAAGGATATTGCCCCATTGCGGGAAGCGTGTAATGGAATTTCCCTGCGGATATCTTTTCGCAAGGTCTGGAATCGGCGCGCTGGAAGCGCAGCAGCGTCCCGGATGTCTCGGCCGCTACATGATACGGCAAGTGCAGGCAACGCCGGTCGGATTTCAACAAGGACAGCAAGGCGTCGATATGATCCGCGCCGATGCGCCGCAGGTGACCCTGCCATTGCCTGATGGCCGAGCGGATCAAATGCCGCTGGATGGCCTGGGGCGCCGAGTTGAGTGCTTCCATCCGCAACTCGAGGATATGGGCATCCGATCGGGCGATCACCTGTGCCAACAAGGGCTCCAGGTGCGCGGCAAGCCAGCGGTCCTCTTCCCAGCACAATGCCGCCGTGCGGTTCAGGGTGCGGACCAGATTGGGATTGAACTCCCGCTCCAACAAAGGGATGAGCTGATGACGGATTCTGTTGCGTTCAAAGCGCGGATCGAGATTGGAGGCGTCGTGCATGTAATGCAGTCCGTGACGACCGGCGTAGGCCAGGATTTCGGTGCGTCGCGAAGTGATCAGAGGCCGTATGATCCTGTTGCCCCGCACCGGGGGGATGCCCGACAGCCCGCGCACGCCGCTGCCCCGCAATAAATTCATCAGCACGGCTTCGGCATTATCGTCGGCATGATGGCCCAAAGCGATCTTCGTGTAGCCGTGAATCAGGGCCGTGCGTCTGAAAAACGCATACCGCCAATGGCGCAATTGTTCCTCGATCGAGCCTTTTTGAGGTGGGCTTTCCAGTTTTTCCGTGTGATAGAAGAGATTGAACTGCCCGGCCTGGGAGCGGACCAGCTTCTCCTCCGCCTCGGCCGCATCCGGACGCAGGCCATGATCGAGGTGTGCCACGCCCAGGCGGATATCCAGCCGCTCGGCCAGTGTTTGCAGCACATGCAGCAAAACCACCGAATCCGGACCCGCTGAGACACCCACCAATACCTTGTCCCCCGCGTGCAGCATGCCATGATGCGCGATCGATTGGACCACTTTTCGGATGAGCGGATCGGCCATCAGTGGTTGGGAACCTGTATCGGCAGTGGATCGTGTTCGGGACATGGAGGCACCCGCGATGACCTCTGTTATAGTGTATTTCTTCAACAGCTCCGATCGGTTCTAAGCGAGAGCCCGGGCAATGTCAATACGACCGGCGGCACTCGTTAAAAGTGAATCCAGGCCTGGGAAGATGAAGTCTAGGAGAAATGATCGGCCGCTCGCGCCTGTTTCCTTGAACCATTTTTGCCGCAACACCCCCCTGTTCGATAATGCCATGGTGGTATTCAGCAGGACGGCGTTTTACCTTATTATAATCTCTTATCCGGGATATTCCTTGCGGGATTGAAATCCGGAATATGCCACCCATCTGCTTTTATCCTTGAAAAACGGAAAAGCCATCCCTATAATGCCTTCCTTGGTTGTGCTAGGTGGGGAGCTAGCGGTGCCCTATTCCCGAAATCCGCTTTATGCGGGGCTGAATTCCCTTCCGAGGATTACGCCGAAAGCAGTGCAGTCTGCCGACCGGCCGCCGCGCAACAAACGGTCGCGAACCTCGTCAGGTCCGGAAGGAAGCAGCGATAAGTGATGCGGTTTGTGTCGCGGATCGATTCCGGTTTATGCGGGCTGACCTGCCCAGGCCGATTCGAAGAAGGGTGCACAACCAATCTTCCCTCCATTCTCGATTAATTATCCACGAAACAGCTTTTGAAAAACAAGCGCAGGGAAAACTCCCATCAAGCGCATGTGAGCAGCGGGGCGAAGTTTTCAGGCATGCTGATGATTTCCGGAGGTGTCTCAACCCCGGACGCCCGTGTTGCCGTGTCTTAAGGGATCCTCCGGGCCTATTTTGGCTTGGGTCGGGGCCTGGACCGGCGCCTTGACATCCTTTTAACCCGTCTTATGTTTTTGGAAACTTGAAGTTGTATGAATTCTAAGGATTTCAATAGAATACGGCTTTCTCGGAGGGGCGGCCTGGACTAAGGAGGAGTATTGGGGGCATGGTTAAAAGAGATGATTTCGAGCACAACACCGAGTTGGAACCGAATGAAAACGGCGAATCCGGCGAAGAAAGCGAATGCATCGAGTGCCGGTCTGAGAGCAGCCCGGCGGAGGAGCCCCTCCCGTTTGAGGAAGTGATTGCACAGCTATCCGCGGCCGAGAAACAGGCTCAAGACAACTACGAACGCCTTTTGCGCGTTTCCGCCGAATTTGAGAACTACAAAAAAAGAACCGCCCGCGAGATGCAGGATGTGATGAAGTATGCCAACGAAAAAATCGCCAGGGAAATGCTGACGGTGGTAGATAATCTGGAGCGTGCCATCGCATCCGCTTCAGAAAGATGCACATCGGATGACCCACTGGTGCAGGGCGTCGAAATTACCCTCAGCGAGACGCTCAAGTTGCTGGAGAAACATCACGTATTTCCCATCCAAGCCCTGGGTCAACCATTTGACCCCAATTTTCATCAAGCCATGATGCAGGAAGAGGTGGGGGATCAACCGCAGAATACGGTGGTCAGGGAATTGCAGAAGGGCTACATGATCCACGACAGGTTGCTCAGGCCTTCTCTGGTGGCCGTTTCAAAATCGGGCGGCACCAAAAAGGAAAATAATGGAGAAAACGCATCATCCGAAAACGGATAATTGAATAAGGATAAAGGAGGAGAAGAGCAAATGGCAAAGATTATTGGAATTGACCTGGGGACCACCAACTCGTGCGTTGCGATCATGGAAGGCAGTGATTCTAAAGTCATCACCAACCCCGATGGCGGGCGCACAACCCCCTCGATCGTAGCAATTTCAGAAAGCGGTGAGCGATTGGTCGGTCAGATTGCAAAGCGTCAGGCCATTACCAATCCGGAGAACACCGTTTCTGGTGTTAAACGTTTGATTGGTCGAAAATTCGAGTCCCCGGAAGTCCAACACGACATCAAGATCCTGCCCTATAAAATCAAACGCGCTGATAATGGTGATGTGCGCATTGATTTGCGGGGAAAGCTCTACAGCCCGGCGGAGATCTCCTCTTTCATTCTTTCTTACATAAAGAAATATGCCGAAGATTATCTGGGAGAAAAAGTAACCGATGCCGTGATCACGGTGCCGGCCTACTTCAACGACAGCCAGCGTCAGGCCACCAAGGATGCAGGCAAGATCGCGGGCTTGAACGTGCTGCGTATTATCAATGAGCCGACCGCCGCATCCTTGGCCTACGGGCTGGATAGACGGCGTGAAGAAAAAATCGCCGTGTTCGACCTGGGCGGTGGAACCTTCGATATCTCGGTGCTGGAAATCGGTGAAGGCGTTTTCGAAGTAAAAGCCACCAATGGTGACACGCACTTGGGGGGCGAAGATTTCGACAACAGAGTGATCGACTACCTTGCCAACGAGTTCAAAAGAGAGCAGGGGATCGACCTTCGCAACGACAAGATGGCTCTGCAGCGTCTCAAAGAGGCGGCTGAAAAAGCCAAAATGGAGCTTTCCACCTCCATGGAAACCGATGTCAATCTGCCGTTCATCACGGCCGATGCCAGCGGTCCCAAGCATCTGAACATGAAAATCACGCGGGCTAAGCTGGAATCCCTGGTGGCCGATCTGCTCGACAAGCTGGAGGGGCCGTGCCGCACGGCTTTGAAGGATGCCGGGTTGAAAGCCTCCGATGTGAATGAAGTCATTCTGGTCGGCGGTATGACCCGTATGCCGGCGGTGCAGGATCGCGTCCGCAAACTTTTCGGCAAAGAACCGAACAGGAGTGTCAATCCGGATGAGGTGGTGGCACTGGGGGCTGCAATTCAAGGCGGCGTGCTCAGAGGGGATGTAAAGGATGTGCTGTTGCTGGACGTCACGCCTCTTTCCCTGGGCATAGAAACTCTGGGCGGCGTGATGACCCGGTTGATCGAAAAAAATACTACCATACCGACGCGCAAGAGCCAGATTTTCTCCACAGCGGCCGACAATCAGCCGGCCGTGTCGATTCACGTTCTACAGGGCGAGCGCGAAATGGCCGCCAACAATAAGACCTTGGGCCGTTTTGAATTGGTCGGCATCCCCCCGGCACCGCGGGGTGTGCCCCAGATCGAAGTCACTTTCGATATTGATGCCAACGGAATCGTCAACGTCTCGGCCAAAGATCTGGCGACCAACAAGGAGCAATCCATAAAAATTACGGCTTCCAGCGGTATGAGCAAGGAAGATATCCAACAGGCGGTCAGAGATGCCGAATTGCATGCCGAAGAAGATCGCAAGAAAAAAGAACTGGTGGAAGCCCGCAACAATGCGGACAGCCTGATCTATTCGACCGAAAAGTCACTTAAGGATCTGGGGGACAAAGTCGATGCCGCCACGCGCAGCAAAGTGGAAGAGGCTGCAGCCGCTTTGAAAAAGGCCGCAGAGGGAGACAATGTGGCGGAGATCAAGCGCCTGAGCGACGAGCTGACCCAAACCTCCCATAAGCTCGCCGAAGCGATTTATAAACAGTCGGCGCAAAGCGAGCAGGCCGAAGCCGGAGCCGAGGCGGGCGGCAAGGCCGAAACCGGTCAGGGCGGACAGGATGAAGACGTGGTCGACGCCGACTTTGAGGAAGTAAAAGGCGACAAGAAATAGTTCGTCCGAAATACCGAAATACAAATTCCGCCGCGAAATCCTCGCGGCGGGATTTTTTTGGGGATATCCATCGGCTGTTTGCACGGCCTTATCAGAATTGATGCGGTGCTAAGAAGTGGGTTTTTTGCCGCCATCCTATTTGATCTGAAAACTTTCTCTGGAACCAGCGTATTTTATGCGCAGCTTGGGTTTTTCGATTTTGCCGGTCGGATTGCGGGGAACCTCATCGAAGAAGATCTTTCTCGGGCGTTTGTAGCGCGGCAGAGAATCGCAAAACCGGATGATCTCTTCCTTGTCGAGCGTGTGGCCGGGTTTGATCTTGATAATGGCCGTCGCGATCTCACCCAGCCGCAAGCTGGGCAAGCCGATGACGGCCACATCCTGAATTTTGGGATGGTGCTGAAGGAAATCTTCGATCTCGACGGGATAGACATTTTCACCACCCGTTATGATCACATCCTTTTTGCGATCGATTAACCAGATAAATCCATTGGTATCCAGGCGCGCGATATCCCCGGTCAACAACCAGCCGTCCCGGATGGCCTGGGATGTGGCCTGCGCATTACGGTAATAGCATTTCATTACGCCCGGTCCCTTCACGATCAGCTCGCCGGGCATTCCCGCCGGGACAGGATTGAATTGATCGTCGACGATATTGAATTCCCAGTCGAAACCGGGCTTCCCGATGGCCCCCACCTTGTGAATGTTCTCAATACCCAGATGAATGCATCCCGGGCCGGTGGCTTCGGTCAACCCGTAATTGGTATCATACTGGTGATGGGGAAAGATTTTCAGCCATTCCTTGATCAGGCTCGGCGGGACCGGTTGGGCGCCGATATGCATCAGGCGCCACTGGTCGAGCTTGTAGTCGCGCAGCTTCAGATCGCCGCTTTCAATGGCGAAAAGGATATCCATAGCCCAGGGGACCAGCAGCCACACCACCGTGACCTGCTCTTGTGAAACGGTCTCCAGGATCCAATGCGGCTCAATGCCTTTCAGAATGACGGCCTTGGCGCCGACGATAAAATTGCCGAACCAGTGCATCTTGGCCCCGGTATGGTAAAGCGGTGGTATGCACAGGAAATTGTCATCATGGCTCTGACGGTGGTGGTGGTTTTCGATGATGCAGGCGGCCTCAAGATTGCGATGGGTCAGCAAGGCGCCCTTGGGTGTGCCGGTCGTACCCGACGTAAAATAGAGCGCCGCATCCCCCGAAAGGTCCAGGTTGACCTCTGAGGCATGAAACGGTTGTTCCCGGATCAGTTTTTCGTATCCATGCGCATATGCGGGTCGCACATCATCCGGGCCGACAAAGATATAGAGCCGAACGGTTCGATCCAGGCGTGGTTTGATTTCGTTGACGCGATCGATGAATTCCGGACCGAAAATGAACGCCTTGGCTTCCGCCAAAGTCGAACAGTTTTCAATGGTTGCAGCCACAAAGCGGAAATTCAGGGGCACGGCCATGGCGCCGCAACGCAGGATGCCGAAGTAAATCGGCAGCCATTCAAGGCAGTTGGTCAGCAACTGAACCACACGGTCGCCAGGCAGGATGCCATTGGCCATCAGCGCCCGAGCGACTTGATTGGCTTGCCGGTCGAAGGCCTGCCAGGTGAGCGTGGTACGTTTCCCGTGCGCCGGGTCGCGTTCGATCAGCGCAATTTCATCGGCGTACATGCGCGCATTGCGCGCCAGGATTTCGGTAATCAGCATGGACTCTCCTCGTCGGCATGAGCAGGCAGCGATCGTCGGCCCGGCCATAACAGAGGCGCTGAAATTAATCAAGCCGGGGCAACGGGCAACGCGCCGGCCGGCCGAACGGAATTATATCTTGAATGTAGGTTTTTTTTTAAATAATATACCCTGCGTTTCGTCCGAAGCCGCAACGCGCATTCAAGATGCTGTAGAAACACCCGCAAACCAAGGCAAATCTGCGTCTAGTGAGGTTCTGCGGCGCCGGCGCAAGTGCAGTGCGTTTGCGCATCGTCCCACAGCCGAAAAGTCGAATGACAGCTTCCGGTACAATTGAGCAAGCTGACGATATAGAGAATTGGGTTGGAGCCTATTGCTTTGTCAATGATAGCAGCGAAGAAATGCAGAGGACGAGGGGATTCGAAAAATGAAAGTACTTGTGAGCGACAATCTAGGTGAAGTTGGCATTCAGATGTTTAAAGAAGCCCCGGGGATTGATGTGGACGTCAAAACGGGGCTTAAACCGGAAGAACTCAAGGCCATCATCGGCGAATATGATGCCTTGGCGATTCGCAGCGCCACCAGGGTGACCGAGGAGTTGCTGGATGCGGCCCCGCGGCTCAAGGTGGTTGGGCGCGCGGGTATCGGATTGGACAATGTGGATATTCCGGCCGCCACCAAGCGCGGAGTGGTGGTGATGAATACGCCCACCGGCAACGTGGTGACCACGGCCGAGCACGCCATTGCCATGATGCTTGCCCTGACCCGCAGAATCCCCGAAGGCACCGTTACCCTCAAGCAGGGGCGCTGGGAGAAAAAGAAGCTTGAAGGCCGCGAGTTGTATAAAAAAACGCTGGGCGTGGTCGGTTACGGTAAAATCGGCTCCATCGTGGCCGACCGGGGGCGGGGTCTGCGCATGCGCGTGGTGGTATACGATCCGTTCGTACCGCCCGAAAAAATAGAAAAAGACGGTTACGAAGCCCTCCCCCTGGAACAACTGTACAAGCAGTCCGATTATATTACGCTGCATGTGCCCAAGATGAAGAACACCTTCAATTTGATCAACAAAGACGCCTTCGAGTTGATGAAAAACGGGGTCATGCTGATCAACTGCGCCCGGGGAGGAATCATCAATGAGGCCGATCTGTATGCCGCCATCAAGGCCGGCAAGGTGGCCGGCGCGGCCCTGGATGTGTTTGAGACCGAACCCCCCGGCGAAAATCCGCTGCTGGCATTGGAGCAGGTGATTTGCACGCCCCACCTGGGGGCATCCACCAAGGAGGCCCAGACCAACGTGGCGGTCATGGTGGCCCAGCAGATCATCGATTATTTGACCACCGGTACGATCCTCAACGCGGTCAACGTGCCTTCGGTCACCGGTGAAGATCTCGAAAAAATCGGTCCCTACATCAAACTGGCGGAGCAGCTCGGCTTGCTGCAGGCCCAGTTGATCAGCGGGGCCCCCAAGGAAGTGGTGGTGGAATACTATGGCGATTTCAAGGGGATCGATTTGGCGCCGGTAACCACGGCCTTGTTAAAGGGCATGCTCACCCTCATGGTCAACGATGTGGTCAACTTCGTCAATGCCCACGTCCTGGCCAACCAGAGAGGCATCAAGGTAACAGAAACCACGATCGGCAGCCATGAAGAGTATACCTATCTTATTACGGCCAAGGTGAAGACGACCGAGGGTGAAAGCGTGGTGTCCGGGACCATTTTCGGCAGGAAAGACACCCGCGTGGTGCGCATCAACACTTTCCGCCTGGAAATGATTCCGCTGGGCCATATGGCCCTGATCCACAACCTTGATGTACCCGGTTCGATCGGGGAAATCGGCACCACGCTCGGCAAACAGGGCATCAATATCGCCCGGATGCAGGTGGGGCAGGAGGAAGGCGGAGAGCGCAATATTATCTTTTTATGCACCGATACGCCGATCCCCAAAGGCGTGCTCGAACAACTGCGCGCCCTGCGCACCGTGAAATCAGTCATCCCTCTGGAATTTTAAAGTGCCCGGCCGCCGTTGCATACCGCAACGGCGGCCCTACTTTGATAGGACTACCAGGCAAGCACCATCGCTCATGTTCGATGTCGTAAACAAGCACCCGGGAGAACCTGGCTGGCATGCAGCCCTTGAACAAAAAAGATATAGGCAGGGGCCGGTAAGCATCAATCCCATTTGATCGAGAGGATAAAGGCATGGCCGAAGAAAACAATGCAGGAATGAAAGCGCCGACAGGCGCCGAGCAACAAGCGGCCGCGGAAAAGGCCGATTCCAAAGCCAAACAGCAAAAACATTATAATTTACCCAAAATCGATTTCGCCACTTTTGTCTTATCCATCAATTCCTCCGCTCTGGTCCAACTCGGTCTGATCGAAGATCCGGCCACCGGCCAAAAGGCCACCAATTTCTCCCTGGCTAAGCAGACCATCGATTTATTGGACATGCTGGAAGAAAAGACGCGCGGGAATCTGAACGCCGATGAAGATAATATCCTGAAAAATATTCTCTATGAACTGCGCATGTTATACGTCAAAGAGAAAAAATAAAGCGTTGGCTTAGATCTCGATTCGGTGTTCTTGTCCTATAAGCAGTCGATGGGTCGATTCGTAAATGGGTTTTGGAGCATCTGAGATGACCGCTGGAACCACTCCACGAATCAACGCATCAACGCGTATCGAACTGCTGGCTCCCGCAAAAATCAATCTGTTTCTGCACGTACTTGGCCGCAGGGACGACGGCTATCACGAGCTTTGCTCTCTGATGTGCGGCGTGTCCCTTTACGACCATCTGGTTCTGAAACCTGGGACTCGGAATGAAATGGTATGCTCACATCCGGGTCTGCCCTGCGATTCATCCAACCTGGCGTTCAAGGCACTCTTGGCCTTCAACCGGGATTTGCGCGCCGCTGCCGCTGTCACCCCGCGGCCCATTTCCATCCATTTAACCAAGCATATTCCCATCGGTGCGGGGCTGGGCGGCGGCAGCAGCGACGCCGCCGCAGTACTTAAAGGCTTGAATCGTTTTTACGGCGGACCCTTTGATCATGACCGGCTGCATGCCCTGGCGGTGCGGCTTGGCGCCGACGTTCCGTTTTTCATCGATCAACGGCCTGCGCTTGCCGAAGGTATAGGTGAACGCTTGACGCCGTACTCCGGCTTGCCGGCCCTGTGGACCGTTTTGGTTTATCCCGGTTTTGGGCTTTCCACCGCTGCCGTCTTCAAGAACCTCAATTTGGCATTGACAAAATCGAAAAAAAAACTTAGGAAACTTCCTTTTAAAAACGGAAATTTCAGTGCGCCCCAACACTTGCGCAACGATTTGGAGGCAGGTGTGGGCGAGCGTCTCCCGGTCATCCAGAAGATCAAGGAAGAACTCGTGGCGCTGGGCGCCATCGGATCCTTGATGACCGGCAGCGGCTCTGTCGTATACGGTTTGTTCCCGGATGCAGCCGGTGCCAACAAGGCCAAAGAGGCGTTGGACGGGGCATCCGAGAGACAGGTATTTGTCGCACGATTGTTGACCTGAAAGCCAGGCAACGGGTACCACGATGATTGCTGGGGCGTCGTCAAGCGGCTAAGACACAGGATTTTGGTTCCTGCATGCGGAGGTTCGAATCCTCCCGCCCCAGCCACTCTTTTGGGCGAGCCGAATCGAAAAAAATTCGGCGGTTGGATCAAAATATACCGGCGGCCTGCAAAGGCCGCGGGGAAAAATGCCGCCCTGCGCATGCTGCGGCGGTACCGACTTTATCAGTTAGAATCGCAAAGGGGGTCACTCGAGCCGTGGCAAGCAGAACACTCAACGATTTCTGGATATTCTCCGGTAATTCCAATCCGACCCTGGCAAAGAAGATTTGTGAATACCTGAAGATGCCCTTGGGCGGCGCCAAGGTGACGACCTTCAGCGATGGCGAGATCCAGATCGAAATCGAAGACAATGTGCGCACCAAGGATGTATTCATCATCCAATCCACCTGTTCTCCGGTGAGTCACCACCTCATGGAATTGTTGCTGATGATCGATGCAACGAAGCGTGCGTCGGCCGCCCGCATCACTGCCGTCATTCCCTACTACGGCTACGCACGGCAGGATAAGAAGGTGGCCCCGCGGGTTCCCATCAGTGCCAAGTTGGTGGCCGATTTGATCACCACCGCCGGCGCCAACCGCATCATCACCTTGGATCTGCATGCAGGCCAAATCCAGGGCTTTTTCAACATACCCGTGGATAACCTGTTTGCCGCACCGGTCATTCTCAGATATATCCGCGAGAATTTCGGTGGCAACATCGTCATCGTTTCACCCGATGCCGGGGGCGTTGAACGCGCCCGCGCCTTTGCCAAGCGCCTGGATGCCAATCTGGCTATCGTCGACAAAAGGCGCACCGCTCCCAATGAAGCCAAAGCCATGGCCGTGATCGGTGATGTCAAAGACAAGATCGCCGTCATTCTGGATGACATGGTGGATACCGCAGGCACCTTGACCGAAGCGGTGGGGGTATTGCTGGAAAAGGGCGCCCTCGAAGTGCATGCCTGTTGCGCCCATCCGGTTCTTTCCGGACCGGCCATCAGTCGAATTCAATCATCTGATCTGAAAAGCCTGGTCGTCACCGACACCATTCCACAAAAACCCGAAGGGGCCGCATGCGCTAAGATCACGGTGTTGTCTATTGCCGACCTGGTCGGCGAGGCCATTATTCGAAGCAATCGGGGCGATTCGGTGACTTCTTTGTTCGTCTAACCTTTATATTTGATTTCTAAGGAGGAAGTTTCTTTGGATAACGTCGAGCTTAAAGCTGCAACCCGCACAACCAAAGGCAACAGTCCCGCGCGGGCATTGCGTCGCCAGGGCTTGGTGCCCGCGGTTTTATATGGTCCGGACAGCCCGCCCAGCATGCTTGCCATTCAGGTTTCCGAGCTGGACACAATCATCAAAAGGGGAGGATTGGGGCGCTCGGTTTTCAATCTTTACGTCGACGGCGGCCAAAGTGCCAAACCGGTCATGATCAAAGAACTGCAAACCCATCCCCTTTCTAAAACCCTTCTGCATGTGGACTTCTATGAAGTTTCCATGGATCGCAAAATCCACGTCAATGTACCGGTGATCATCACCGGCAAATCGATCGGGGTCGAAAACGGAGGGATGCTGCAAATTATCTGCCGCGAATTGGAAGTCACCTGCCTGCCCAATGCGATTCCGAGCAACATCACCATCGACATCACGAATTTGGATATCGGGGATACCGTTCATGTGGAAGATATCCCATTAAGCGGCAATATTGAGATTCCCCATGAGACCAACTTCACGGTTCTGACGGTTTCCACCACCAAACGGGAAATCGAAGCGGTCGCTCCGGGCGAACCGGTCGAAGGGGAACCCTCTGAGGAAGAGAGCCCTGAGGCGTAATGCTCGTTCGGCACCCGCAGTCAAACAGATGATAAGCCATGCCGGAACAGGTTCTATACTTAGTAGCCGGCCTCGGCAATCCGGGACCGGAATATGCGGGGACCCGCCATAATGCCGGTTTCATGGTGATCGACGCTTTGGCCGAGAAGTACAAAATACGGGTTCAGCGTCGCAAATTTGATGTTCTATTCGGAAAAGGACGCATAGGGGGAGTGGAGGCGGTTCTCGCCA
>QZKV01000002.1 GCA_003599575.1 Desulfobacteraceae bacterium
AAGGCTGGAACGTGGACGGCTTCATCGCCGACGAGCAGTTCCCGATGGCGCTCTATCGCGAAGGGATGCAGCGCACCCGTGGCCGCGGCTTTTTCTGGAGCGTGCAGACTCCGCTCTTTGACGAACAGGCCCAGCTCTACATTGACGAGATGGAAGCCCAGAAGCCTCACCAGCACGTGATGATGAGCTTCCACAAGGAAAGCGCCTGCAAGGAGCACGGCATCCGGGGCTTCCGCACGCACGCGGCGGTGATGGAAGATATCCGCAAGTGCGACCCGGATGAATTCGCTGCCCGCGTAGAAGGCAAACCGATGCACCGGTCAGGCAAGCTCTTCAAGCAGTTCCGCTACACCGTGAACGTGCTGCCGGACAGCGAAGTAATCGAGCTGGTGCGCAAGTGGGGAGCCACCTTCTACGCCGGCTGTGACCCGCACGAATCCCGACCCGACATGATCGCGTGGTGCGCGGTGCTGGGCGACCCGCAGCAACGGATTATCTGGGTGGACGAATGGCCGGAGTGGGATCCGGGGCTTGATGCCGAGCCAGTGCTGGTGGAAAACCGCTACCTGGAATTCTACCTGAAGCCGCGCATGATCCCCTTCCACAAGATTTCGGGGATCGCCATTGACCCCTACCAGTTCTGCGAAGTGGTCAAGGCCAAGGAAGTGGAGATCATCGCCCGGTTTGCCGGGAAGGTGACAGACGGAGTGGGCCAGTTCAAGGCCGTGGGCGTGAAGGTGCACCGGCGCTTCATTGACCCGCGTGCCGGATCACGAAAGCCCAAAGGATCGCGGGATACCGTAAAGGATATGTTCGCCCGGGCGGGGATCTATTTCGAGAAGGGCAAGGCCGAAGTGGACCTGAAAGAGGCGCACGATGAGATGCGCCTGATGCTGGCCGGGAAGATGGACGAGGATGGTGGGTACATCGAAGCGCCGCGCATGTACTACAGCACCCGGTGCGTGAACCTGATCCACCACACGGCGAACCTGGCGTTCAAGGCGGAGGTAAAGAAGGGCGGCTGGACGGGGCAGGCGGGGGACAAGCTTTCTGAGACATACAAAGACGGCGTGGACTTGCAGCGGTACGTGATCCGACGCAAGCCAACCTACGTGCCTACGAAAGAAGTTCGGGAAGAGCGAGAGGAATTAAAGCGGCAGCAATTGCGCGGGCCGAAGCGTAGAGATGGAATTTTGAGCGGGCTGTAAGTTCAATTAAATGGCAGAATACACCCATAGATCTCAACAGATTCTGGGTCCGAGCTACCAGACATTTGCATTACCAAGCATAATTTACCCCCGTTGAAACATCCAACAACGAAGAAATGAAGATTAGTAGTATAGTCTGAAAATTTTCCTATACGGTCTTTTGCCGTTTTAACTGCATCCGTCATTTGTCTACTTATTCTATTCATATCATTATCTGAATAATTGTTGTCGTACTTGAAAACACTAAAAAGACAGGAGCATTCAAAATTATTTAGTGGATCTAATAATTTAAGCAAATTATAACACACCCTTTCAGTGGGCCATCCACTTCCTGAAAAACAAAATTCGATAGCTGCCTTTGGTTGCAAATCGTCAGTACCTACTGCGATATCGATAAACCCCGGTGACCCATTATCAGCAAGATAATATTTATTATCATTTTTGCGATATTTACTTGATGTTGGCAGCTCTGGTAGAAGTATTGGTCCTAACAATCCTTCGCGAGTTAGGTCGAGACAACATATTCCTCCAGCTATCAACTTCTGTACGAAATCATGATGTAGGTACCTTTCATTGCGGACTGCGCTGATATTAATTTCATCAGCCATTTGGTAAAGAATTTGAATGATTTTGTTTTCCATCGCCTCTTTCCCAAGTTTTACCAAGCTATGTCAGATAATCTACGCTGGAAAAGGCGCTTTTCCCAGCAATAAAATCAGTAAGAGAGCATGGCAAAACCGATCAAATGGGCAGATGTCTTCATCCTGGACCAAGGCAGCCCCAAGAGGGCGGCCTGGATCAAGGAAGCTCGCAAGGCCCGCGCCTTCATGGACCTGAACTTCGAGCCGCTGCGGGAGTACGGCCTGGAAGAAGACGAAGAGACCCTGCCCATCGTCAAGCGGTCATCCATCCCTCGCGTGGTGCGGTCGCTGTACGGCCGGTTGTACGCCAACCCCATGAAGCCGTCCGTAGGCGCGTACGAGGGGCGCAAGGCGGAAGAGGCCGTGACCATGATCTCGGATGCGGTGTTCCGCTACGAGATGGCGCAGAAGCGCGGCCCCAAGCGGCGCAAGCTGATCGCCGAGATCAAGCGGGCTACGATGGATGCGCTGGTGACCGGCTTCGGTGTGACCGATCACCGCGTGGATGAGACCTTGCGCCGACCCACCTTTCCCAAGGGCATTCCCTATCACGAGCGGCTGGACCCCTTCGACGTGATCTTTGACAGGCGAGCAGGGCGCAACGAAGACAAGCGCCACCTGCACATCGTGCGCTGCTATACCAAAGACGAATTCGAAGAAATCTTCAAGACCCAGGCGTCCAATGCTGTCTTTACTCAGGTGGTGAACGAGAGCATTGACCCGGAGATGGTGGACCCGAACCTGGTGTGGGTGGTCGAGACCCAGTACCGTAAGACCGAACTGGACGTGATGTACATTCTGCCCAGGGAAGCACAGGCCGAGATCGGGCTGCCGCTGCCGCCGATGGATGAAAACCCCAAAGCCGGGTTGGTCAGCAAGACGACGCTGGTGAGCCACCTCGAAGCGTTGAAGACCTATGCGCCGCAGCAGTACGGCTACCTGGACCTGCGGAAGTTCACGAAGGGGATGGAGAAGTACGAGACGCTGCGCTGGGGGACTTACTCTTTCATGCATGCGGGGGTGGAAAAACCGCTGACGGAAGAAGAGTACGTGGGGGATGACTTCACCGTCGAAGTGCTGGGGTTCTTCCCGATTTCCAACAGCTCCTATTTCAACGGTGTGCCCTTCTTCCTGGCCGATGCGCAGAACCTGGAGATCATCGGCGAGACGGTGCAGGCGCGGTTCCTGATGCGGGCGGACAACCCCGGCATGTACACCAAGGTGCCGTTGGAAGAGCACGTCAAGGAGCGCATCCGCAAGAACAAGATCGGCGACATCGTGGACCTGGAGTTGCAAGGGGAAGACGCGCCCATCAAGGACCTGATCATGTTCCGGGACCTGTCGCCCATCCTGCCGTACCTGGGGCAGTTCTTACAGTCGGTTCATTACAGTATTGACGAGGAGTTCGGCACGACCAAGGAGCAGTCCGGGCAGGTGCCTTTTGCGGGGGCTTCGGGGCGGCTGATTGACCGGCTGCTGGTGGCGGGGACGTTCATGTTCACACTGTTCGTGGACGTGATGAACGAGTACCTGCCGGGGGTCTTCGACCGGGTATTGAGGTTGGGGGCTTATGCGCTGCCAACGCGGGCGCTGCTGACCATCGCCGGGGAGAATGACGAGCAGCGCCGGAAGATGATCCTGGATGGGTCGTACGTGCAGCGCTTGGATGTGCTGAACGCCGATGTGCAACTCGATATGACCAGCGACCAGGACCGCGCGCTGCAGAAAGAATTCGTGGTGACGCTGGCCAAGGCGGGCTTGTGCGCGCCCATCACGGCGGCACGGTTGCTGAACTTCGAGGAACCGGAGCGGTTTGCGCGGGAGGTGGAGCAGTATCAGCGTCAGCAGAGTGAGGCGCTGGGCCTGGGCAAGACCATCATCGAGAACCCGGCGCTGAAGGCTTCGGTGATGCTGCTGATGAAGAGGTATCAGGAGATGACGGCGGCGGCAGCGTAAAGTGTGTTCCATACTTGGTTTTATACAAGCTTTGGGTGTCTACTTCCAAAGCAACCATTCTGCGAAAACAACTGCGAGAAAGCAGATTATCCATAAAATTACAGGACCAGTGGCACCTTTGAACACGGCCCATTTTGATTCAATAACGATAGGCCCGTGAATCCCGCGGAATAATTGAACCACACAGAAAGCACAAATCACTGCGATGGGAACACCAAACGAGATTAGAAACTGATTAGTAATTATAGTAAACCATGTACCTTGCTTAGTACCAATCCATATTACTGAAGAGTATAGATAAACAAGCAGTAGTATTACGAAAGCAACTGCAAGGAGGCTAATGCAGAGTGCAAATGAACGTATTAGTTTCACCCAACGAGACATTTCACGCTCGTCAAGGGATGTCATCGCGACATTCTCAGATACAGGCTCAGCTGACAAGTATCACCTCTATGGTTATAATGTATTTACGCCCATTTCATAATTAACCTTTATTTGAGCAACCGATTTACAATCGGGTATATTATTCTTTTCCAGGGCACAGGAGCATAAAGCTGATTCGCTCTCTGTACTGAATCATCAGAGTTGGCCATACTTGAGATAACAAATTTAAATCCCCTTGCTTTAATAACATCATAAATAAATCTATTAACAATCGAGGTTCTGCAGTACGGGACAATCTCTTTTTTCACTAAATCCCAATAATTTTTGTTTTCAATGATAGATTTTGCTGCCAAATAGCCTGAGTGGAAAGCCATTCGTAACCCAAAACCCCACATCGCATCCTGGAAACCGGCGGATTCACCTGTTCTTGGAATGCCAGAGTGCAAATCCTTGAATCGTGCTCCACAACCTCCAAATTTTATCGAATTTTTTATATCGAAATTGATTATTTTGCTGAATCTTTCAATTGCTATAGGTACAAATTTGTTTATTTCATGATTAGTATGTTTGGAAACAACGGCTATCGTTCCATGTCCATTCAATCCAAGCAAATATGCATATCCACCAGGTGCGACTTTGTCATCGAAAATTCCTAACGCAATTTTTTCAAGATTTGTATCAAAATTTATGCCAGTAGCAATTAAAAAAGGTTTCTCATATCCTGTTGCAATGATATTAGGATTTATTTCGCCTATGTCCGAATTAAAGTGAAACTGCACGCCCAAGTTTATTGCTTTATTATACAAATATGAATCAATTGTATTTTCCATAGAACCTCGCCTAATCAAATAAAATCCTACTTTATCAGAATGCATATTGTATTTATTTAGCTTGTAATCATAATGAACACATTCTTTGAAAGGCTCATGATAGAAGGCGGTATCGATATTTATTTGCTTTAAAAAGACCAATGCGTCCTGCGGAGAGGTCCAGTTTTCTAAGCCTTGGAAATCTCCTCGCGCCTGAGATCCGATAGTAGAGCGCCTATCGAAGACTTCCACCTTAAAATTATTTAAGGCCAAGTTTATTGCTGCGGTCATTCCTGAGATGCCCGCCCCAGCTATTGAAATGGATCTATTTTTACCCGGCATTTTCACCTCATTTTGCCACATTTAGAAGACTCTTAAAGAATTCAGTTATTTGTATCCATGATTGAGCCAATATCGTCGGCAGTAAACTACTTAGTAGAGCCAATAAAATACTGATCGAAGGAAACCTGAAGGACCATTCAGAAATTGATAAAATCTCATTTCGCATATCGAGAAACTCTTTGACCTTTATCTGGATTCCATCTACATTTGGGTCATGAAGACTAATGCCGTTTACTTTGTCTTCGAGAGCGTCTGATATATTTTTGAGAATTACCTCTTTTTCTTGTACAAGAATTCTGTGAATCGGCATTTGTGTGATAAAGAAATAGTAAATAGCCAAGGCCGTGAAGACAAGAGCCATTATATTTACACCTATATGGTTTCTAATTGGACTAACCTTAACACCCACAATGCATGTCAAGGAGGCTAAGATAATAATAATTGAAAATCCAATATACTCCATTCCCACACGGCGAAGTCCCGCCATACGGTTTCTAAAAAGGCTTAATCGTAACTTTTTATTTTTTAAATTATTCGGAATAAGCATGGTACGGATGACGACGTTAATTCCAGCGCCACCTATAAAAGCTGCTAATGCCCAGAGAAACATAAAGTAATATCTGCTAAAATTATTAGAGTACCAACCTGTAAATCCCTTCGATTCAAAATAAACTAAAGCGAAGAGCGCGGGACATGTTATAGTACCCCAGATAATTAATTGCTTTGATGAGTAAATCTTCTTGAGCAGGGTTTCAAGCCATCGATCCGTTTCACTTGGTTTTTCGCTTATTTCACAAATCACTGCAAGTAACTCTTCAAATTTTTTAGCGCTCCATACAATCGCAATTGCAATGTGAGTAAGCCCAAATATGACCGCCATTGGCAAATAAATCCTATAGGAAACGTTGTCTGCTGGATTAGCTGTAAATAGAAATACCAAGAACAGCGTTCCCCCAAGAAAAACCCATGACGCAAAATATGGAAGGAAGGGCTTTGTACCAGAAAATTTTGTGAAAAAATTTGAGAGATGGAACCTGCAAGAGTTCTCCTGATCCACCAAACTCTCAATTCTTAGGCTCTCCATGAACTCCTCCGTGGGTTAAGAGCGATATGCACAACAAAGAAATATAGAAGAAATTCTCGTTCCAGTCAAGTAGTTTTAACCCTTATTCTTAACAAAAAGTAATCAGCAAAATCGGGCACTTAGCCAGGACGGGTTCGCCCGATCCCGTTCTGGCGGTGCCCTTTTTTACTCTAAAGACAATAATAAACAAACACATGGATTCCCGCTTTCGCGGGAATGACAGGGGGGAGAAATGGAAAACCAACCAGGGAAGACGCCTGATCCCGGCCGGGGGGCCGGGGAGCAGGTCATCGAGATTGATGGGCAAAAGCTGACTCCGGCGCAGATCAAGGAAGCGCTGAAATCTCACGCCAGCGCCAGCACGACCAAGGCCGAGCACGACCGGCGCGCCTCCGAGATCAAGGCTCAGGAAGCACGCCTGGCACGCATGCAGGCGCTGGAAGAGGCCGGGGTCAACGTGGACGCCATCCTTCAGTCTACCGCCAAGAAGGAACCGCCCCGGCCCAAGCGCTACCTGCCCGACCCCAACGACTATGAGAAGCTGGGGCCGGAAGGGGAAGCCAAGTTCTTCAGCGACTATAATGAGACGCTGGAGGGGCATATCCGCCGCCAGGACGAGACCATCGAAACGCTGAAGGCGGAGCTGGCCCAGGTCAAGGGCACCTCCACCACCATCGCCAACGTGGTCGCCAAGAAGGAGTTCATGACCAAGCACAAGCTGTCCGATGACCAGTTCCGGCAGGTGGCGGAGTACGGGGCCAAGAAGGGGATCGGCGTGATCAACGTCGGCACCGAGCGCAACCCGGTGCTGGTGATTGACCCGGACGGGCTGGAAGACGCCTTCGTGCTGATGACCGGCAGGCAGGCGCGGGAGTCGGTGGGCCGGGGGGACACCGATGCTTACAGCCGCGCTTTGGCGGACCTGCTGGGAACGTCCGACATCCCGAATATCGCTCGCAGCAAGATCCCGCGCAGCCTGGGGTCGGGCGGCGGAGGCGAAGACGATGACCTGGTCGAGATGGCGATGGACCCGGTGCGGTCGTCCCGCATGACCAAAGAGCAGAAGCTGGCTTTTAACAAAAGCGCGGCCATGCGGGGCCTGCCGCCCTTGCTGGTGTAAACATAAAATCCACCGCAGAGACACAGAGAGCGCAGAGAACAGAAAAACAATTATAAAATAATCTGCGTACTCTGCGACTCTGCGGTGAAAAAATTGGGGGGAAGAATGGCAGACATCTATGGCACTTTAGATGCGGACCAGATGGCAGCGGTGCTGTCTGGACCGATCACGGAAAACCAGGCGATGATCTATGCGAACAACGTCTGGCACACTTCCGAATTCCGGCAGCCGCTGGGACCCTTCCAGGGGTCGGGGGACAACGGCGCACTGATTGAAATCATCAACGACTTGCAGGAACAGGGGGGCAAGACCTACCGGCATTCCTTCGTACACCCGCTCCAGGGGGGCGTGTACAAGATGGATTACATCCTGCACGGCACCGAAGAGAGGCTGCTGAACGCCTACATGGACGTGGGTCTGGTGGCTTGGCGCAAGGCACTGATCACCTCCAAGTTGCAGCAGCAGCTTCCCAAGTGGCAGTTGTGGCCGGCCATGCTCTCCGAGCTGGCCAACTTCCAGGCCAAGATGAAGGCCACGCACATCCTGGAATGCCTGCTGTCGGAGAACTGGAATGCGGTCAGCGGTCCGGAACTGACCGGGCCTCCGGTGCAGAACGATACGGTGCTGCATACGGGGGTATACTGCTCCAACCAGGTCATAGCGGGCAACAACGCTACCGTGAATGGGCTGTCGGAAGACGACGTGTTCACGCCCGAGCTGATCGGTATCGCCAAGGAGGTCGCCTATAGCGGCTACCGGCGCGACGGGCAGAAGACCTTCCGCTTCAAGAAGCCGGTGGTGGCCGGGCAGACCTACGACGGCGTCTGCTTCCACCACCCCTTCCAGAAGCACGACCTGCGCTGGCACGACCCCACCCGCTTCGAGCAGTGGCTGCTGCACGGCCTGCCGCCCGGCCTGCAGAACCCCATCTGGGCGGGCATCGGCTCGATGTACGTGATTGACAACGTGCTCATGGTCGAGCTGGAGGGCGAACTGGCGGACCTGCTGCTGTTCGACGCCAATCACGTCATGCTGGACGAGAACGGCAACGAGATGGCCTCCACGGTCAAGGGGGCACGGGCCATCTTCTGCGGAGCGCGCGCCGCTATCCGCGCCACCGGCATCGAGAAGATCCTGGACATCGAGAAGTACGACGGGTCCTGGTTCGGGCGGATGATCACCGGGGCGATGGAAGGGGTGGCCAAGACCCAGATCTCGCACCCGGCCAACTCGGAAATGCGCGACATGGGCGTGGTGCAGATCTACACCGCCGCCTCTCACCACAACATCGTGAACCCGATCCAATAATGGCTACTGGTTGTTGGCAAAATTTCTCGCAAAGAACGCAAAGAACGCAAAGAAGGGATGAAAATGTTTCACGCAAAGACGCCAAGACGCGAAGGGGGAAAGTGGATTCCCGCTTTCGCGGGAATGACAGTAGTAATAGCCCTGCTGTTGAGCTTGCTGCTGGGGGTGCAGACGGCGGGGGGTACGGAGGTCTGCTACCAGATCAACAAACAGGGGTGCTGGCCGACCAACCCTGACAGCCTCTGGTACAACCAGACGATCCGAGTGGCTTTCAGCATGGCCGAAGAGGTCTTTCGCAAGGGCCAGGCAGTGCCGCCCGATTCGGTGTTCTTCTACTACACTCCGGTGAAGGTGGACGAAGACACCCTCTACCTGGACTGGTACTGCCGCAGTCCGATGGCGGTGCGGGATTCAACCCTGCTGCTGTCCACCGTGCTAAAGCCGGAAGCGGGCAAGGTGACGTGGGTGCCGCTGGCTCCGACCTGGATGCCTTTTACCGGTTCCTTCCTGCTGTACGCGGCTACACCCGATTCGGCGGATACCAACATCGTGAAGAACAGCGGCTTCGTCTTTCGCTGGTACAAGTAACCTAATTTATGTAGCGACAGGGACCGGACGGCGGTCTTTGTCTTAACCTGACAAGGGAGTGATACACATGGCAACGACCCCGATCCTGGTGGACGTGCAGTACCTGGGACAGCCCATTTACAGCCGTGAAATGGTGAAGCCCGCCCGCGTGTCCCGTCGCGAGCTGCGTAGCGGCATGATTATCGAAGAGGAAGTGCAGGCGGCTCAGTTTCGTGACGTGGACACCGGCGAGCGCCGTTTCCCTCAGACCAGGGACGGCAAGCTCTTGCCGAAGTGGGTGGATGGCAAGTACCAGTTCCGCCCGGAGAGCAACTACGTGCTGGCGATCACGGTGGATGACGCCCGGCGCTTGATCGCCCGCTGGCCGCATCTGTTCAAGCAGATCACCGACCTGGACGTGGCTCGCACCGCGCAGGCGACGGTCGAAGACCTGGAGACCCGCAATGCCACGCTGGAAGCGGAGATTGCCAGGATGAAGGCGGCCAAGGGACGAGGGAAAAGAGCGTCAGGTCACACCCATGCCAAAAGCGCATCGGCAAGACCTGACGCAACGGACAAATCTACCACTGAGAACCCGTGATGACTCCCACGGAGCTTTACCAGTACCTTCAAGACCGGCTCGGCGGCACGAACTTCGGGCTTTCCCCCAGCGTGCTCTGGCGCTACCTGACACGGGCGCAAAATCACGTGGTGGAATCCACACAGATCAGCTTCCGTGCTGATGTGCCGGTCCTGACCACGGCGGGTATCGGGACTTACGACCTGTCCAATGCGGGGATCATCAGTTACACGGCCGGGTGCAGCTTGAAGGATCTGAAGCGGGTGGGATACAACCTGAACCGCTGCTTGAAGAAGCGCAACGTGGGATGGATTCAGGATCAACGGCTGCGGCAGTCGAACTGTCCCTGGGATCCGGCGTACTACGCCTTCCACTACCAAGCCGGGAAGCCAACCCTGGAATTGTGGCCGGCTGCCAAGCATTCCATCTCGGCAGAAGCGGTGGATAGTGCTTACCTGCACCTGGACATCACCGAAGAGTACCCGGCTTTGTCCGCTGAAACCGCAACCCTGATCGCGCCGCCCTACGCGCACGAGTGCATCTATCTATGGGCAGCCTTCTACGTCTTCGATGACTTCGGCGATGAGCGGCGTTTTAGCCTGTCCAACGCGGCGGGCATGGGGACCGCTGACAAGAAACTGAAGGCAGTTCGGGCGCAGTCGGTCAAGAATGCTTCCGGTGATGGGGAGATAGGATACGCACACTGATGGCGAGAACCTGGAAAGCAAAATGGAAACTGCCGGGGGCGCGGGGGATGGTGTCGTCTTCCGACCCGCTGGACGTGCCGCCCGAGGCTGGGCTGCTGGTCGAAAACGCGGATTTCTCCCGCAAGCTCGGGGCGTTGTGCAAGCGGCCCGGTTTCGATCTGCACGCATTGGCTGCGGGCCTGCCTCCTGAGGCGGGCGTGATCCTGTCCCTGGCGTATCTGCCCTATGTGAAGGTGTGGGACGACCTGGGAACGACCAAGATCAACCAGCACACGGGCCGGTTAATCGTCCAGGTGAACGGCGAGCACGGTCTGGATTACTACTACCGCGAGATCAACCTGGATACGGGAGCAATCGGGGCCTGGTCACTGCTGCAATCTTCCCTGGACTGCGGCACGACCCGAGCAGACCGCATCCGGTGGGTGCTCGAGCCGGGTGTGCTCCGGGGCGTGTGCGGGAATTGGGAAGACTCGTACCCGGTGTGGATGGGGTACATTGACCGCGCCATCGCGGACCACAACGGGTACTTCCACGACTTCACCTATCGCGGCGCGACGGTACCCGCCGACTTGCGAGGGTATCACGATATCTTCACTTCCCGCGTCTTGCCTGAAGCCGAGGCGGGGATGAAGTTCATCGGCAAGTACCTGTTCGGAAGCGCGGGCTATAAGAACATGGGCCTGCGCTACCTGCTGGTGCCGGTCTTCGACGGCCACCAGGTCGCCACGCCCAATGAGATCGAGCTCATCAATTCCGAGTGGTCAACGAACATCACGGTGGACCTGGGATGCAACGACGTTCACCGCTTCGTGCATCTGCAGATCGCGACTATCTGGTCCCAGAACCCGCGCTTGACGGGCTTCAATGTGTACGAAAGCCACTCGCTGGAGACCCGGCAAAACGTTTCGACACTGATTGATCCTTACGATGACTGGAAACTGGCCAGGCAGATAGATCTCCGCATCGGCAACCCCAACCCGGTCTATCAGGAATGGGGCCGTTCCGAAATCTATCCGGGCCAGGATTCGCACATGAACATCCAGTACACGGATTACCTCGAGAATGACTGCTTCAATGACCTGTGGATCGAGATCATCGTCAGCGAGACGCATTCCGAGTTCTACCGGGTCACGGATACGACCTCGGAAGATCCGAGCGAATACACCTATATTCACTTCACCCCGGACCTGAACACGCAGATTCAGCACCTGCGGGATTACTCCATCCGGCTTTACGAGCGGTGGAAGCAGGTCGGCGCGGGCAATTTCTTTTCCATTGACCTGCTCATGGACGGCACCGGGCTTTCCGAGCAGGTGGCTCCCGAATGGCTGCCGCTGCCCAACCAGGTGAACGACCCCACCTACAAGTATCCCAAGATCGGGGCGAATTACCAGCACGCCATCTTCTTCGAGGAGATGCTGGTGGCGGGGAATGTCTTCTTCGACGGCGTGAAGAAGCCGCTGGATGTGATGATTAGCTTGCCCATCAACTCCGATTTCGCCGGGCATGACCTGTTCCCGGATACGATCAACCTGGAGCCGATGGCCGATGACGAGATCATGGGCTTTGCCCAAAGCTTGAACATCCTGGGCATCTTCACCAAGTACCGCATCTTCCGGTACACTTTCGATGACAGCGGCCCGCGCCTGCTCGAGTCACCCTTCAAGATCGGCCTGGTGGCTCCGGATTCGCTGGTGACGATCAACGGATGGCACTGGTTCCTGGGGCGGCACGGGCCGGAGAGGTCGGTGTACCGATGGGATGGAATCCATCCACCCGAAGACATGGGGGCGCAGATCGGGGATGAATTGAAGGAGATGCTCGCGGAAGATGGGGTGATCCCCGAGCACGCCATCGGCTGGTTCGACAAGCGCACGCAGCAGTACCGTTTGGCCCTTAACGCCTATCAATACGCCTCATGAGCCAGGTCTATCAGATCCGAACTGACCGGAACTTGACACCGGTCGGGACTCACCAGCAGAAGCGGACCGCCTTCCGCCCGCGCACGGGCGGGACGGGCCAGGTGGGGCATATCTACTACATGGACCCGGACGTGGATTACGATATGCCGGGCTATCCGCAACGACTGCTCTACCGCTGCGTTGACGGGCTCAATTTCGCCTACCTGGGCAACTGGACTCCAGCCCTGGCCGAGGAGGTGATTGACAAACCACAGTCCATCTCGCTCATCTTCAGCAAGGACGGGACAGAGCTCTTCGCCGTTACCACAACGCAAGAATGGGTCCCGCCCAACACCTATTACTACCGGCTCTACTACGGGAAATACAACGTCGCTGCCGGGACCTGGGCCAATACCCTGATCGCGACCTCTTCATCGGAGGGATTCAATTACCCGGACATCGAGCTTGACGGGCGGGGGATGCCGATGGTCGTGGTCAAGCGCACCGATTACAGCGAGCTCTACTACTACGACGCCAACCTGGTCCTGCGGAGCGTCAGGATCGGGGGGAGCAATCCGGCGGCGGTCATCAAGCCGACCATCCTGGTCGCGGGGCATGACGTGTACGTTCACGCCGAGACCAACACGCAAGGCTATCTCTACCGCTTCCCCCTGAATCCGCAAGGCGTGCCGATGCCGCCGCAAGCCACGGAATGGGTGCCGGTGGCCGAGACGAATCTCACCGATGCCCAGATGGTATTAAGCCCCAACGCCATCGGCATTCTCGGGCTCTACAGCAACGCAACGGTGCAGTGGGTCGGCTTCCGCAAGTGGGAGCAAGAGGCGCTGACGGACCCGGAAATGGTCGTGGATTTCGCCTACACCAATGCCGCAAGTTACGGCTTGACCTACCGCCTGGACCGCTTCCATGCGATCTACACGACGGCTGTGATGAACGAGCCGCGCTACGTGGTCCGCAACCCCGACACGGAACTCTGGGATGCGGGCGTTCAGCAGCCGCCGTTCGATTCCGAATGTTGGGCGGAGGTGAGCACGACGCGAACCTGGCCCAACCCGCAAGCGATGGACGAGGGGACGTTCGGCTTCGCCGCCGTGCAGCAGCGAGCCGCACCCGGCCCGCCGACAAATAAGGTCAAGTACATGGTGATTGATAACTGGTGGGACCCGGTGATTACGCCGGGGACCTACTGGCCTCATGGGGGCTTGGCGGACGGGCGGGGGAGCAAGCTGGGTTTCGACATCAACAACGGCGCGGCGCACGTGCTCACGGGTGCGCTCAATCTCATGGACGCGCTGGAAATCGGGGAAGACCTGCTCTTCACCGACAACACCACGATCCTGTACTTTACCGGGAGCTTCACCGAGCATTACGCGCCGGGGCGTGACGGGATCACGACAATGCTGTGGGCCTCCGGGTCGGTGGATGCAGGCATTCCCCAATGGAAGCTGTGCGAGTGGGCGGTGGTGGACTTCGACATCGTCCAGGGTGCCAGTCTATCCGTCACCATTGGCAACGACACCGGAACCAACAAGAAATTCACGCTGACCCGCGAGCAAGCCTTGAAGCCGTTCCGGGTGAACTTGCAGGGCCGGCACTTCACGGTCCGGGTGGAGGAGCGATCCTGCTATGACGCGACCATCCGCTCCGTCGAGCTCAAGGGGCAGTACTTCGGGGGGTGTCAATGAACATCAAAGGCCGGTACCGCAAGCCCATCGCCGACGCTTCCACGGATGATGCCCGGCTGCGGATCGAGCACGAGCGTGCTAACAACGCCTTGCGAGGGGAAATCCAGGCGGCCAGGGATTACGCTGACGAGCGCATCAGCGAACTTTTAGACGCGCTCAATGAAGTCCTGGGAGCGCAAGGATTCGATACGATCACCCTGCCAGGGAGAAAGTAGGGGGAAGTCATGGCTTGGTGGATGGCAATTCCTGCTGCGATTTCGGCGGCGACCTCGCTCTATGAAGCCCTGGACGGCGGCAAGCCCAGCGGCCAGGAGCAGGAGTGGCTGAACAAGTACAAATACCGCATGGAGCACGGGCTGTCCCCGGATGAGCGCGTAGAGCTGCACAATACCTACGCGCCGGGAATCGCGCGGGGGGTCTCCACCCGGCAGAACCGCATGGCCGCCATGTTCGCGTCGCGGGGCCTGGGCCGGTCCACGTATGCCAGCCGGGAGATCGGCGGGATTCCTTCGGTGGGCGAGACGGTGGCTCCCATCCTCGCCGAAGCGAACCAGCGGGCGCGCGAGACCGCCGAGCATAACTACCTGGGCCTGTCCACGTCCTTGAATCAGCGCCGCGAAGCGTCCCAAGCGGCAGGCTTCGCGGGGTTGGGTCAGGCACTGGGCGCGGGTTTCTCGGCCTTCCTGCCCACGCCGAAGAACCCGCTGCAGGATGCCATCATCAATTACCTGAACACCAGCCTGGGCAGCCTGGGGCAGACGGCGGCGCAAGCCACTTCCGGCATGGAGGGCTTGCCCGAAGTCGGGTCGGAAGAGTGGTGGTACCGCTTCTATAATTCACCGCAAGATCTGTATCGCGGGGTGGCGTCTTAGGGGGGACGGATGAGATTCAGACCTACAGGATTATCCGGGCTGGGAGGCAATCTCCTGCAAGCGGTGGCGGCGTGGCGTGCCAACCAGGAAGCGCAGAACGAGCTAATGACTCGCTTGGGCCTGCCCCTGATGATGGATATGCGCCAGAAGGAACTCGACCGCCAGGCCGAAGACCGTCGCGAGCAGATGCGCACGCAGCGGGAAGACGCGAACAAGCGCTGGGAATACAAGAAAGCGATAGACATCACCGCCCTGGAGCAGGACCGGGAAGACGCCCGCAAGCAGAAAGAGTGGGAGCACGAAGAGCGCTTGGAGCGAATCCGGGCCAGCGCCAAAGGTGGGGACAAAGCGGCGTCACCGGCAGAGGTTCGGGGGCAGGTGGAAACCATGATCCGGGGCAATGCTCTGCCGGAGGCTTCGGTCAAGACCCGCCAGGAGCAGCAGGCCGCCAGGGAACGCGTGGGGATCGTGGATCAGCTCTACCCCGCCGCGGGCGCGGACAAGGCGGAAGCCAAGCGGCTGAAGGCTCTGCGCCAAGACATCGTGGATCACCCGGAGAAATACCCGGAAGAGGGGAAGTTTGCCGGGCTGCTGGAGCGTTTCCCGGATGCGCCTCCGCCGCGTGGTGAAGCGTACCGGTTCACCGGATACGATCCCTTCAAGCTGTCACTGGCTCTGGGGGATAGCGCCAACAACGCCGATTTCACCATGCCGCTGATCAACCAGATTTACCAGCAGAACACCACGGATCAGTCCCTGCCCGTCTATGCCGGGGTGATCCAGGATGAGATCACCCGGCAGAACCAGGTCTTGCAGTCTGACCCCTACAAGGACGCGATCCGCTACCTGGTCAACACCGGCGCGGACCCCTTGCAGGCGGCCATGCTGGTTCAGCACCGGGGGATCAAGGATACCATGCAGCTCATCAAGGAAGACATCCGAGCGCGAGCAGGCCAGGTTTCCGGCGCGATGACCGCCCAGCAGTACAGCCAAATGGCCGAGGCCCTGGAAGAAGAGAACCAGAAGCTGGAATCAATGACTGAGCCGGGCCGCCAGGGGATGAGACGGTATGGGGAATTGAAGACAGAAATGCCGGTATGGTGATGGCTGACGAATCGTTGGAAGCGGCTCGAGCTCGTTATGAAGCCGCCCTGGAAAAAAACCAGGCCCTGAAGGTCGAAGGCAATCTCTACACGGGGATGTTCTCCGCCACCAGGGGCGCGGTGCCGTTCGGCTATAAAATCGTGCCCAAAGGCGAGATGGAAGAGACCTTCCCGATTGCCGATGCGGTCGGTTCGCTAGCGGGCATGGTCGGCCAGGGGTGGGCCACCGGCAAGCTGCTGGACCTGGGCGCGGAAGCTCAAAGCCTGGGCAAAGTGGGCCAGTTTCTGCGCAACTCGCGCCTGGGGCATGGGTTGCTTTACGCGGCGGGCGGCGCTGCCGAGGGGGTCATGCAGACTGGCGAACCGCTAGACGTTGCTCTGGGCGCGGGGATCGGCGGCGCGGTGGGTGTGCTTGGTAAGGCATACCAGCTTCGCAAGGTCGCAAAAGCTGCCAAGCAAGGATCAGGTGAATCGGTTAGCACGATCCGAGGCCGGGTGCGCGGCTGGATGGGAAGAAGCGCCAAACCATCGGCTGTTCCCGAGCGCCAAGTCTATGTCGAGACCGCGCCGGATGGCACGACGGTGGTGCAGGCGGGCGGCACCCAGCACGTCATTCCACCGAACCCGATGAAGCTGGACGAACCGGAACTGCTCTTCCTGGGCCTGGATGAAACGCCACCGGAGACGCCTCCGGCGGTCGAAATGCCTGCGCCGATGGATGAACCGCCGAAGGTGGAAGAACCACCGGCACCGGTAACTCCTCCGCCTGAGCAGCCCACACAGGGACAGTCTGCCATAGCGCAGCGTGTTGAGCAAGCTCAGGCGAATCTGGGCGAGGGCATCAACGCCATCCCCGGCAACCCGGCGCAGATCATTGTCAAGCAGGGCGACCAAACCAGGGAGATCGCTTCGGAATACCAGCTCGTGGACATCCACGAGCTGCAAGCATCCCATGATCCCATGACCTTCAAGAAGAACGAGGCTTATCCCGCTGACATCCAGGAACGCAGCTATCACTCTGACAAGGCGGCGCAAGCCAAGGTCATCAAACACGCCGACCCGTCCGAGTTCAAGCCGGGCTTCTGGGTGACGGATAATCCGGATCTGACCAACGGACCTCCGGCCGTGGATAAGTTCGGGATCGTCCTGGGCGGGAACAGCCGCGTCATGTCGCTGTCCCGCGTGTACGAATCCGGCAATGGGGATCTCTACCGCAGCTTTCTGAAGGCCAACGCGGACCGGTTTGGTTTCAGTTCCGAGCTGGTGGACAAGGTTGAGCGCCCCATCCTGGTGCGCCGGGTCGAAGTCGAGCCCAAGGATTACGTGAAGTTCGTCCATGACTTCAACAAGGCTCCAACCCAGCGGCTTAGCACGGCGGACCAGGCGATTGCCCTGGGCAAGCAGATTGACGCTCCGGTGGTGGACGTGCTGGCCGAGCATCTGCACGACGAAGAGACTCTGCGCAAGTTCTTCGACCAGGATCGCAGCATCCACTTCGTGCGCAAGCTGCAAGAGCGGGGGATCATCAATACCGAGAATTATGCGACGCTGGTGGACCCGATCACGGAGAAGCTGTCGTCGGAGGGGAAAAGCCTGATCGAGCAGGCGTTGTTGGGCCGGGTCATCATCAACCCCGACATCCTGACTCACACGCCGGGCAAATTTAAGGAGAAGATCGTGCGGGCGCTGCCGGGCATCCTTCGGGCCATGCACGCGAACGACCTCAAGGGGCTGCCGGATAGCCTGCCCGAGGCGCTGACCGCTGCCGTGACCCGCCGCGTCTGGGGCAAGGTGGGTCAGACGCTGATGTTTCAGCCGGAAGTGTCCCCCTTGGGCGAGTTCCTATTCCGCTTCATCGAAAGCCACAAGCCCACCGAAGTGCGCGAGGCGTTCGAGCGGTACGCGCACCTGGTCGAAAACCAGAGCGCCACTCCGACAGCGGGCTTGAACTTCCTGGACGAACTCGAACACAAGGATGCCTTCGAGGTGGCTTTCGGCATCAAGCGTACGGACCTGGAGCAGTACATCCAGGATAACCCGGAAAGCATTCTCATCCAATCGGCCAAGAAGAACGTGGCGAACAAGGCCAAAGCCGGACGCACGCTGAAGAGCGGTGGCCGGAGAAAGAAAGCGGCGTAAGCCATGCCTTCCTTCGAGCCGATGTTAACCGCCTTACGGCGCGTAGGGGACGCCCTGGCCACCTCCGAAGCGATTGGCCCGGCCAGGAATCTCCTGCGCGAGACCGAGGGCGGGCGGATCTTCGAGAAGAGCCTGGAGATCATCCAGCCGCGCGCCCTGCGCTACACCGGCACGGCGGAGAAGGCCCTGGAAGAAGCGGGGGTGTACAAGCCGTCGCTGACGGGTGGCCTGAAGATGGCGCTGTCGCAAGCGGACGGCGAAGAGCTGCGGATGGCCCTGGACAAGGGGATGCACTACGCCGGGGAAAGGATTCGGCCCATCGCTGAGAAGGTGCGGGCGGTGCTGGACCAGTCCTACAACGAGCTGGTCAAGCGCGGCGTCATGGTGCGCGAGGACGTGCTGGAAGCGGATCAGTACGGCCAGCTTGCCAAGAAAGTCCGTTACCGGCCCATCGAAAAGCTGGAGAACTACTTCCCCCACCGCGAACATCCGGAGATCCTGGAAGCCTGGTACTCCGATGGCGAGCAGGTCTTCAAGGACGCCATCGAATGGACCCGCGCCGGCGACGTGACCAAGCTGCGCAAGGGCAGTCTGCCGGAAACGGTGGACTTGGGGATTCTCGACCAGTTAACCAAGAACCGCATGGCCAGGGGGAGCTTCAACAAGTGGACCTTGGAGGCCATTGACGAGCTGATGCAGCGCGACGACATCAGCGCGGGCGAGGCCATGCTAAGGCTGCGCAACCGGTCGGGTGGGCAGTTCTTCAACCCCACGTCATCGTTCAACCGGGCGCGGCGGCTGAACCTGTCTGATAAATTCTACCTGCAAGATCCGGGGCAGGTGCTGGAGCTCTATTTCCGGGCCTGGGGCAAGCGCATGGCGGAAGCGGAGGTCTGGGGCGGGCGGATGCAGCGCTGGACGCAGATGCTGAAGATGGCTCAGGATGAAAGCCCGGACGCCGCCAAGCACATCGTGAAGATGACCCACTACATCACCGGCGAAGCAGAATTCAAGGACATTCCCAAAGCCTGGAAGACTCTGACCCGCGCTTTCACCGAATTCGAGGTGGGCACCAAGATCGGGCTGGGCCTGGCCACTCTGCCTAACTTCACGCAACCGCTGATCTCGATCATCCCCAAGGCCGGCGTGATGCGCACCCTGCGCGGCGCGGCGTTCCTGTTCACCCCGGAAGGCCGCAACATGATTCGCAAGACGGGGGTCTTGAGCCGCCAGCATATCGCCATTAGCGCCCTGGCCGGGGATCCGGGGGATTGGGTCAAGCACGGGGGGCTGATCCGGTGGCTGTACTCGCATTCCGCCGGTGCTCAGAACCCCGGCATGAAGCTCTTCAACGCCGTCAACCAGGGCTTGAACACTATCTCTGCCGCCACGGGCGAAGTCTATATCCGCGATTTGATGGACATAGCCAGAAAGCCGAAGATGTACACAGTGGCCAGCAGGACCTTCGACCGGCAAGGCTGGGCGGTCGAGCAACTCAAAGAATTGGGCATTGACGCGGCCAAGCCGCTGAAGGATGCCGAGCGCCTGGAGGGGATCTACCGCTTCGTGACCAACTCGCAGCTCCAGAAGAACATCCTGGCCGAGCCGATCCTGATGAACGACCCCAAGTACCGCTTCTTCTACCTGTTTAAGCGGTTTGGGTACAAGCAGGCCCTGTACGTCAAGGATCAGTTGATTCGAGGGGAAGTCAGCCGGGGCAATGTGCTTCCGCTATTGCGGCTGGCGGCGGGCGGGCTGGTGGGCGGCGACCTGGTGATTCGCGCCAAGCGCATGATCCAGACACAAGCCTTCGGCGCGCCGGACCGGTGGTCGGACGAGGACAGGTCCTGGTTCCTTAGCACGCTGGACCGGCTGGCCAACGTGGGCGCGATGGGCATGATGACCGACCTGGCGCGAATGAAAGATGCGGATTACAAGAAGGCGCTGGAGTACCTGGTGCGCAACGGCTACTGGCAGGTGACGCCGGTGGTCTTCACGGAAACCTTCGGGGAGATCGGCAGCCAGACGCGCCGGGGCTGGCCGGAACTGGCGGCTCAACTGCTGGGCAGCGCGGGGGACGCGGAGAAAGCCAAGGGCGTGCTGCACAAGATGAACGCCAACGCCACCACCTTCGGGGGATACTACGAGGCGCGGCGTAGGGGACAGATCGAACGGCAGAAGACCTTCAAGAGGATGATGAAAAAAGGATGGGGGTAGGAATGAAAAGATGGATAATCGGGCTGGTGATTCTGGCGCTGATACCGTGCGTGACTTCGGGGGAAGATTACGTCCTGGTGACCAGGAAGAGCGTCACCCTGGGCAAGCTGGCCGCAGCGGGGACGGCCCAGCGCCAGGTGTGCCTGTATCCCCCCAAGCCGCGCGGGATGTCGCTTTCCCGCCTGGACGTCTATGTGGATTCCCTGGCGGGGCGGTGCGATTCGGTCAAGATCGAATACCGCGAGATCTACGGCGCGGACAGCTCGAAGGTGTACCGCAGCTACGACGGGGAACCGATGGACTGGTCCCCTCTGAAGATCTACGACGGGCCTGCGGGGGCGCTGCATGACGCGGATTACGGCTGGACGCTGCACCACGCCTGCCTCTATCCCTGCCTGCTGCCGATGGACGGCTACATCTGGGATGGCATCGTACTGAAGGCATCCCACGTGGACAGCACGGCCACGCCGGGCGATTCGCTGCGGCTGACGTTTCTTTTCTACTGGCAAAAGTGAGGTGAATCCATGAAGAAGGCGCTGATTCTTTTACTGGCGGTGGTCATCTGGGCGGGGACTGCCTGCGGGTACGAAATGATCGCTCCGGTGTTACCCTATGGCGGGGTGGCACCGCACCAGGCCGAGGTGAAGGTCTATTCCACGCCGGGCACCTACACCTGGCGCAAGCCACCGTGGGCCAATACGGTGTACGTGGTGTGCGTCGGCGGGGGATCGGGCCGCAAGGGGGCTACGGGGTCGGTGCGCTGCGGCGGCGGGGGCGGCGGAGGCGCGGGGATGTCCATGCTGACCTACCCGGCTTCCATACTGAACGCCACGGAAACCGTTGTCGTGGGCGCGGGCGGCGAGGGCGCGGCGGCGCAGACGGCCAATGACGCGGACGGGGTGACGGCGGGGCACGGCGGACCCAGCTCGTTCGGCGACTGGCTTTCCGGGGGTCGCGGGTTGCGCGGATCGGGTGGCACCGCCAACAGCGGAACCGGGGGCACGCAAGGGTACACCATGTTCTCCGGTGGCGGGGGAGCCAGCGCCAGCACCTCGGGCGGGGCGGGGAACGCGGGATCGTCCGCCGGGGCCAGCGCAGGCGGCGGCGGATCAGGCGGCGGGATCACTTCCGGCAACACGCATTCTGCCGGGGGCCAGGGCGGATACACCGGGGGCGCTCATGCGCTGTTTTATACTACCTACGCCGGCGGCACGGGAGGCACAGCCGGAGGCGGGAACGGCGCGGATGCCTTAAGCCCACCCACCGGCCAGGGGATCGGCAGCGGGGGCGGCGGAGGCGGAGGGTCGAGAGCATCAGACGGCAACGGCGGCAACGGGGGTAACGGCGGGTATCCCGGCGGGGGCGGCGGGGGAGGCGGCGCGGCCACCAACGACCAGGGTAACAGCGGCAGGGGCGGCAACGGCGGGGGCGGCTTGGTCATCGTGATTTCCATCTGGTAAGGGGGGCTTAGATGACCCATGAATGCAGGCAGCCGTGCCCCTACGAGAGCGACATCAAGGACATCAAGGCGGACACGTCGGAGATCCTGAAGGTCCTGAATGGGGTCAACGGGGACAAGGGCATCAAGACGCGGCTGGCGGTGATGGAAGCCTGGATGGTCGAGCAGAAGAACAGCCGCGACCGCTGGGCCAGGGCGCTGACTGTGGCCGCGGTGGGCTTCGGGGTGACAGTGATCGTGGCGGTGTTCATCGCCGCTGCGAGCGGGATAATCAAGCTGTAAAGCGAAGCCCCGATGGTGCAGCCTGCCACCGGGGCCTGTATAGACACTGGCATCCGGGAGGCATGCCAGGGACACTATCAATATAAGACAGAACACTCCGAAATCCAAGAAAAAACGGGTGACAATCATGACCATTCTCAAAAAAGCGAAAATGGCCTGGGAGGCACTCAGGTCGTTCAAAAAGGCGAAAAAGGAGGCAAAGGTGACCAAGAAGAACCTGGAGAGCATGACCGTCTGGGGGTTGATCATCATGGCCCTGTCCACCCTGAAGGAGCACTTCGGCTGGACCATCACCGAATCCCAGATCGAGACCGCCATCACCTTCATCGTGTGGATCGTCGGCCTGGTGACGGCGTACTTCGGTCGCAAGCGTGCGGATAAGCCGTTGCAGGGAGTCATCTGACCAATGGGGGGAGGCGGTCCGGATTCGTCCGGGCTGCCTTCCCAAGCATGAAAGGAACGGAGAATGCCGGCTATTTCCTTCAAGACTCAACGAGTGCGGGAAGAATGGGAGAAAGGGCAACTGGATTCCCGGCTAAAGACAGTAGTGCGTGACCTGGGGCTGGAGATGGGCGGGGTCCGGATCACGATGATCGTGCGCCGGGATGACGAGATCGCCGCCTATGTGAAGGTCGGGGGATCACCCACCACGAAGCACCGGCTGGTCAACGGCCGCGCCCAGGCGGTGGACCTTACGCCTCCGCTGGATGCCCCGGATAAGGACGCCTGGTACATCCGGGCGAAGGAATACCTAGATGGCCACTACCGGGGGCTGAAGGTCATAATCAAGCCGCATGGGACGGGGAGGCATTTGCATGGGGAGATTGCGAGCGAAGTTGTTGTAATTTAAACTAAAAGATAAATACCCACGAAAAATGCGCACACGCCGAGCAAAACGCTTGGCGTTTCTGTTTTCACGAGAAATGTCTTGACATTGCGGGTATTTTCCTGTAAATTTGGAAATGGATTCAAGGCAATTTTAGTAGGCGATCCATGTCGGAAACCCCCGAACAAAAAGCTCGCCGTGAGATTGACAGTAACCTGAAGGCTGCCGGCTGGTTGGTGCAGGATAGGGCTGACCTGGACTTGTCAGCCGGTCGTGGCATCGCTGTGCGCGAATTTCCGATGAAGTCCGGTTTTGGCTTTGCAGACTACCTGCTCTACCTGGACCGGAAAGCAATCGGCGCGGTTGAAGCCAAAGCCGAAGGCACACTTTCAGGCGTGGAAGCACAGTCGGCGAAATACTCTGCCGGTTTGCCCGACAATCTTCCTGCCCATCGCCGTCCCCTTCCTTTCCTTTTCGAGTCGAATGGCGCAAAAACCTGCTATACTAACGGTCTTGATCCCCTGCCACGCAGCCGCGAAATCTTCAACTTTCCTCAACCGCAAACCTTAGCAGACCTGATTGAACAGCCCCACCAGCTTCGCACCCTTCTCAGAGAAATGCCTGAGCTAAATGAAATCGGTCTTTGGAAAGTACAGGAACGGGCGATTCTAAATCTTGAAAAATCCTTCTTCGAGGCTCGGCCCCGAGGACTCATTCAAATGGCTACCGGATCGGGGAAAACCTTCCTGGCAGTCAGTTCATGCTACCGTCTTCTCAGATATGCCAAAGCCCGCCGAATTCTATTCCTGGTGGACCGCACTGGGCTTGGCAAGCAAGCTGAAGGGGAATTCCGTGATTTCACCGTACCGATGGATGGCCGCAAATTCGATGAACACTATCCCTTGCAGCGACTTCAGACCAATTCTATAAATACCGCATCAAAGGTTGTCATCACCACGATTCAGCGGTTATACTCAATGCTGAAGGGCGAGCCTGAATTTGATCCGGGCAATGAAGAAGGCTCAGGCTTCGATACCGCCAAAACTTGGAATGGCCCTCCGCCTGATGTCGCGTATAATGCCGCGATACCGCCTGAGTTTTTCGATTTCATCATTGTGGACGAATGCCATCGCTCCATCTACGACCTCTGGAGCCAGGTTCTTCTATATTTCGACGCCTTTCTCATAGGACTTACAGCCACTCCTTACAAACGCACCATTGGTTTCTTCAAGCAGAATTTGGTGATGGAGTACGGTCACGCTGAGGCCGTTGCGGATGGCGTTAATGTGGACTTTGACGTGTATTTGATTAGGACGAAAATTACTGAGGGGGGATCGAACCTTCCATCTGGCATTTACGTTGAAAAACGGCATAAGTTAACACGCGCCGAGAGGCTGGAGCAGCTTGAGGACGATCTTACGTATACAGCCAACCAGCTTGATCGCGAAGTGGTGTCCGAGAGTCAGATCCGAACTGTCATCCAGCAATTCAGAGATAAAGTGCTCCCAGAGGCATTCCCAGACCGCAAGGAAGTCCCAAAGACACTTATCTTTGCAAAAGATGACTCCCACGCGGATGATATTGTCAGAATTGTGCGCGAAGAGTTTGGTCAGGGCAATGACTTCTGCCAAAAGATCACCTATCGAACAGGCTTTACCCGAGTCAACAAAAAGGTTATCAATCCAGACGGGACGGAATCGGAGATCACCGAGTGGGTGAAGACCTCTTCACTTACTCCGGATGAGATCCTGGCAAACTTCCGCACCAGCTACTTCCCCAGGATTGCCGTCACGGTAGATATGATTTCGACGGGGACAGATGTCAAAGCCATTGAATGCGTGATGTTCCTGCGCAACGTGAAATCTGCCGGGCTATTTGAGCAGATGAAAGGGCGCGGCGTTCGTGTGATTCACACTGATAAACTGCGTGAAGTTACACCCAGCGCAGCGGCGAAGGAACGTTTCATCGTCGTAGATGCCGTTGGCGTATGCGAGCAGGACAAAACCGAATCCCAGACACTGAACCGGCAACCTACCGTTCCGCTCGAGAAGCTGCTTGAGTACGTGGCACAAGGCGGCACTGACTCCGATGCGTTAACTACACTGGCTGGACGCCTGGCGCGGCTTCAACGTGATTTCTCACCTGAGCAACTGGCCGAGCTGAAAGAGCTCGCGGAAGGCAAATCACTCTCGGACTTGGCTCACAATCTATTAAATGCCTGCGACCCGGATAAGCAGCTTGAAGCGGCCAAGGAAGAATTCTCCACGCTTCAACCAACCGAGGTGCAGGTTGCCGAAGCGACAGAACGACTCACGGACATAGCGGTAAGGCCTTTTTTCAAACCTGCGCTGCGGCGGCGCATCCTGGAAATAAAGACTCAGAATGAACAGACGATGGACCGGCATAGTATTGATGAAGTGCTTTATGCCGGATTTGATGCGGCCGCTGTTGAGAAAGCGCAGGCAAAGGTGCAGGACTTTCGGGCTTGGATGGAGCAACATCGCGAGGAGCTCACTGCACTCCAGGTTATTTATAGCGGTACCAAGCCTCTGAATATCTCTTTGAAAGACCTTCGTCAACTGCGGGAGGCCTTGCTTGGTCCACCTCTGGCAGTATCGCCTAAGCAGCTATGGCGTGCCTTCCAAGCCGTCGATGGCGGGAATGTAGCAGTAGCGGTTACCGATAATTCAGCAGTAAAGGTGCGTGGCGGCGAACACTTGGCAGACCTGGTAACACTTGTCCGCCATGCCCTGACACCAGACGAGAATCTTGTTCCCTATGCAGATAATGTACGTCAGCGGTACGCCGCATGGCGACAGGATATGGGACAGCAAGGCCGGCACTTCACTCCAGAGCAGAGTGAGTGGCTGGATCGCATGGCTGAACACATTGCCACCAGCCTATTTATCGAAGCTGGGGATTTTGAAGATGGATGGTTCGGGCAGCAAGGGAGTCTGGGTAAGGCATCGGCACTCTTCGGCTTAGAATTGCCAAAGCTAATTGAAGAAATGAATAAAAGGTTGGCCGCATGAGAGAGAAATTAAATTTTGAACATTATCCACTCCCAAGTGAAGCAGTAGCAGATGGTTGGGATTTAGTATGCTTGAGGGACATTGCAAAGCTAATTGCTTCAGGATTTGCCAGTGGACAGCATAATGATCAAGGTATAGGTGTTCCACATATACGGCCAATGAATATCAATCGTGATGGCAATCTTGATCTTACAACACTCAAATACGTTGAAGGTAATGTCCCACGCGAACTCTCTGAAGGCGACGTTTTGTTTAATAACACCAACAGCCCTGACCTTATAGGAAAATCGACTTCAATTCAAACAAATGTAAGACTTGGATATTCTAACCATATGACGCGTCTTCGGCTCGAAGATGGATTACATCCCCAATTCTTTGCCCGACAATTACATTTTTTATGGATGTGTGGATATTTTCGTCATCGCTGTACAAATCACGTGAACCAAGCAAGCATCTCGACCGATCCACTTGCAGACACGGTGCCTATTCACATCCCGCCAAGTGCTGAGCAGACAAGGATCATTGAAACACTGGATGAACTTACAACTGATCTCGATGCTGGTGTAGCGGCTTTACAAAGGGTGCAAGCCAGACTTAAAATTTACCGGGCGGCAGTCTTAAAAGCAGCGGTAGATGGGAGTCTGACTGAAGACTGGCGACAGCAGCATCCCCACGTGGAGCCTGCCTCTGAACTGCTGAAAAGAATCCTGGTTGAACGCCGCAAGCGATGGGAAGAAGAGCAACTTCAAAAATTTACCAGGACAGGGAAAAATCCACCGAAGAATTGGCAGTCAAGATACAAGGAGCCAAAAGATCCTGACTTCTCGTGTATATGGGATACTCCCGAATCTTGGACGTGGGTAGGAGTCGAGGCGCTTGCAGTTGGTACATCCAATGCAATAAAGGCGGGACCCTTCGGCAGCTCACTCAAGAAGGAGCATTATGTAGCTGATGGTTATAAGATATATGGGCAGGAGCAAGTAATTCGCAACGACCCACATTTCGGCGATTACTACATAAGCTCAGAGCATTATCAGAGACTTGCAAGTTGCTCTGTTAAAGCGGGTGATCTTCTTATCAGTCTTGTTGGTACGACTGGAAAAGTACTCATCCTTCCTACCAATCTTGAGCCCGGAATCATCAACCCACGATTGATCAAAATCAGTGTAAATCCTGAGTTTGTCTATGGAAAATATCTAAAGCTATTTATTGAGAGTCCACAAGCGCGAGCATTTATTAAAGAAAAGGCTCATGGCGAGACAATGGATGTGCTAAACATGACCATTTTGAAGCAATTTCCATTGCCCTTGCCACCTTTTGAAGAGCAATTAGCAATAATCGAGACAGTTGAAGATCAACTATCGATTATCGACCATATAGCCGCCGATGTCAATCAGAAACTAAAAGAAACATTCACCTTACGCCAAGCCATCCTCCAAAAAGCCTTTACAGGCCAACTTGTGTCCCAAGATCCGGACGACGAACCGGCTTCAGAGCTACTGAAACGTATCGCGACCGAGCGCGAAGCGTGCTTACGCGCTAAAGGCAACCATAAGACTGAAAGAATCACTAAAAGGCGAACTCGAAGAAAGAGTTAGCAGGACCACTCCTTCATGGAAACTTCACAGATTGGCAACAGGGCATGGAGCTTCGCCCAGGTCCTTCGTGACGATGGGTTAAGCTACGCCCAATATATCGAACAACTCACGATGCTGCTCTTCCTGAAAATGGCAGATCAGCTTACGGAGTCTCCTTATAACCGTCCAGCGATCATCCCTTCCGAACTGGATTGGAAATCTCTTCGCAAGCTGGATGGTGTAGACCTGGAGAATCATTATCGGCACATCCTGGAAGAGCTGGGGAAGAAGGATGGGATGCTGGGCGTAATTTATCGCCGTGCACGTTGTGAGATCAGCAATCCGGCGATGTTGAAGCAGCTCATCGTGAATTTGATTGATAAAGAGAATTGGCTCAGCTTATCAGTGGATGTCAAGGGGACCATTTACGAGGAGTTGCTGGCGCGTTCTGCAGCGGAATCTACCAAGGGAGCCGGACAGTACTTCACGACCCGAGCCGTGATACAAGCCATTATTGATGTAATGAGACCCCAACCTTCGGATCGCATATGCGATCCGGCCGCAGGTACCGGCGGATTCCTAACCAGAGCATATCAATTTGTGCTTGATAATTATGAACGTGATCTTGACAGGGATGAAAAGAAAGCTGTCAAGGAAGACCTTGTTGAAGCGATGGAGCTGACACCTTTGGCAGGCCGCTTGTGCGCCATGAACCTATACCTTCATGGGATTGGTGGCGATAAGGTGGTGGTACAAGCTGGGCATGACAGTCTGGCGGCTACCTGGAGTAAAGAATATTCAATGGTGTTAACCAATCCCCCATTTGGGAAAAAGAGTAGCCTGACGTTTGTGAACGAAGAAGGCGATGCTAAACAGGAAGACCGGGTTATTGTGCGCGAAGACTTCTGGACCAGTACCAGCAACAAGCAGATGAACTTCGTGCAGCATATCTATACCTTACTCAAAATCGGCGGCAGAGCCGCAGTCGTTGTGCCGGACAATGTACTCTTCGAGGGTGGTGCAGGTGAGACCATACGCCGCAATCTGCTTCAGAAGTGTAACGTTCACACTTTACTCCGCCTCCCGACAGGAATCTGGTACAAACCAGGTGTCAAGGCCAATGTGCTTTTCTTCGAGAAGCGCGAAGGCCGGCCAGAGCCTTGGACAACCAAGCTCTGGGTTTATGATCTGCGCACAAACAAGCATTTTACGTTGAAGCAGGACCCGATCAAGCGGGAAGACTTCGATGAGTTCGTGGCCTGCTACAGCGCAGGCAACATCTATGAGCGAAAGGAAACCTGGAGCGAGGAAAATCCAGACGGCCGCTGGCGCTGCTACGACTACGAAGAGATCCTGAAGCGCGACAAGCTCAGTCTCGATCTATTCTGGATCAAGGACCAGAGCCTGACCGACACCGATTCCCTTCCACACCCGAGCATCCTGGCCCAGGAGATCGCGGATGATCTGGAAACGGCGCTGGAGCAGTTTACGAAGATAGCGGCGAGATTAAATATTACACACGCTCTTCCCGAGCAAGGCAGAGAACAATGAAAAGCTCTACAGGTACGTCCGCTGGGATATCCGTTGCAATTATTGGTGGAGGTTTAGCAGGTATTCTCTGCGCGATTAGGCTCGCACGATCAAAAGTTCATTGCCTACTTATTGATCACTCGCTGCCAAATGCGGAGGGAATGCTGGGGGGATTCGCCAGATTCTCCGGATCAAAATTTTCAGTTCCACCTGCGGGGTTAGGTTTAACAAAATTATCTGGATCAATCGATAAATTAAGGGAAATATCAGATGAAATTCTCGGTATAATGGGCATTACAGGCCAGGCACTTCCACTGGTTACTCGAATGGAAGCTGTTCCTATCTCGGGCTCTTTGGTTCATCGCCCGTACGACTGTATTGTTCTTTCTGAGCAAGAGATGTGCGATCTGCTTAATCGTATAACAACCTTCTCGGTATCAGTAGCGATCAGCCGATCTTTATGTACCAAAATATCACAAGACGGGCGTCTCTGGAATTTAGTGCTACGTGAGAGCGATGGCACTTTAAAGCAGATTCAGGTAGAAACTGTTTTCTTTGCGGGTGGAAGAAACGGCGCTAAAGTGCTGTTGGACACTGGATTAGCTCCGATGAATGGGAAGGGCATTGATCTTGGGATACGGATTGAATTTCCCGACTGGAAGTCCATCGAGCCACTAAAGACCTTAGGACAGGATGCAAAGATACTCTTTGAAAATTGTCGTACTTTTTGTGTAAATTGTCCAGGCGAAATATATTGGCATGCGTATGAGGATATTGAGATAGCGGGTGGTATATCAACAGCCGATTCTAAGAGCCTATCTGCGAATTTTGGATTGCTATACCGACTCTATAGCAAGGAAGGGCAATTAGACAAAATAAGACAATCCATCCGAGACGCACAAACTTCGGGTGTTTACAGACGGACTTATAATATTATTGGCAAGGACTTGGGCAAAGCATATCCAGCGATAGAACGGTTGTACGGTGGAAATGTAGCAGAGATGCTCAGCAAATTCAAAATTGAGCTTGCAGAGAGTGGTCTTATCAGATGCGAAGCTCTACACTTAGCCCATTTGCCTCTCTTAGACTGGCATTGGCCTGTCTTTGGGGCAGGTAGCAGCTTTCAAACTTCACTCCCGAATCTTTTCGTAATGGGGGATGCTGCTGGCTATGCGAGAGGTCTATTACAGGCAGCAGTGTCCGGCTGGTTAGCAGCGGAGGAGTATCTCAGATGAATATACAAAAATATAGAGTTTGGGACCCATTATACGGACTGATGGATTTCTCTCCGTTAGAGGCACAGTTCATCTTTTCGCCTGAAGTCCAACGGTTAAGGCATGTTCGTCTTTGTAACATTGATTCACTACTTCTGCCAGGAGCCGCCAATGTATCTCGTTTCGAGCATGCGTTGGGAGTACTTCGTTTAGCAAATGAGTGGTTATCTGTACACCATATCCATTCTGATAAAGCGAATGACCTGCGTATTGCTGCCATAGTCCATGATATCCAATCTGGTCCCTTCGGTCATTCAATACAGTATATTCTCGAAGATAATAAGCTTGGCGCAGATTTTGGTCATGAGGACCTGGCAGAGGCTCAGGCACATAGTTATCATCAAGATATACCAGCCAATGAATCATATGTAGGGGTAAAATTTCGAGTCAGAGCGATGTGTGGTGAGCGCTGGCCTATAATATCAGATATGATCAAAGGCGAAAGTCAATTAGGGTCATTGATTTCAGGCACTTTAGATTTAGACAATCTGGATAATGTTATCAGGCTGGCTTTTCATACTGGCCTTTGTAGTAGAATTGAGGCAGAGCAAGCCATTGAGCTAGCAAAAGTAATTGCGCCAACGCCCCAGGGAATTGCTATTCCATCTCAGAAGGTATACCTTATCGAGCAATGGCAGAAGGTACGAAAAAATCTTTATGAATTCTTACTCTATGATTGGGCTGAATTCTCAGCGAAGGCGATGCTTACCAGAGCTTTTGAAGATGCAGTAGGCCAAAAATTCGTTGGGACTGATAACTGGCGGATGACTGATGATGAATTAATCCAATACTTCTTAGATAAAGCGATAGGCGAAACACAAAGTGTTAAAGAAATGGTGCGACGCCTGCGCTTAGGAGAATTATATACACCGATCCTGATCGGTTCATCCGCAGCGGTTGAAAATTACAAGGTGCTGAACCAAATCAAGACTAAGCGAAATATTGAGAAAGAAATTCTAAGATCCGTCTACAAGGGACGTGGGGGTACACAAGTACTTATTCACTTCATCCTCGATATCAATAAGATCGAACGTGCTGTGGAAGTCACGCTAAAGGACACGTTAAAACAAATAGAAGTCGGGCAGAATTCAAGGTCTCTTTTAATAGGTGTATTTACATCAGCGGCACCTACACCAAGGGAACGTGAAATGCTACAGGTAAAAGCTTTGCAAGTGCTTGCGAATAGTGGATGTCCAGAGATTCGTTTTATACCAGATCCTCTGGCAAAACCGAAAACCCCTGATAATCAAATGAAACTTTTCAATGGACCCGAAACTACTTAGACAATTGCAGGCCGTTGATTGGGATTTCCCGCGCTGGAACAAGGAGACAACATCAGCGATTCACTGGTATCCTGGGACATTCCCATCGCAGCTACCGGCAGCATTGATTGAGGCTCTCTCCCAGCCAAATACCCTTGTCTTTGATCCATACGCGGGGATAGGGACTACCGGGCTGGAAGCCCTTCGTCTCGGAAGGAATTCTTGGTGCGTAGATCAAAATCCTGTAGGTGTTCTGGCTTCTTACGTAATGTCTGGATTGGTTCTATACAAAGCAATCTCATTACCCCATATGAGTCAAGATCCTCTTACAATCCTTGAAGAAGCAATTTTTGGAACCAAAAATAAAGTTGGCTTGCTGTCCTATGGCAAGAACGATGATGCAGAAATCTTCTCCAAAATATTGTCCCCGCAGCCCGATGAAATGTTATCTACAATGATGTCAAGAATGCCGACTAATTGGGAAATGCTTTGCAAATGGTATGAAAAAGATACTCTTCAACAAATAAGAACTACCGCTGAAGATCTTCAGATGTTAGTGTTGCCAGCTTTCGTGAAACTCATTGGAATGCTTATGATCTCATCGGCACTTCGACCATCGTGCTCCCAAACAATTAGTTGGGGGCATGTAGCTGATAAAGTTCTACCCAAAACCTATGAAAAGAAGGACTTTATCGGTGTTTGTAAAAAGTGGATCTATAGAATCCGAGCAATTCTTGCAAGGGCAACAGTGGTACCACGTGATATTAATACTTCCAGCGTATGCGCCTCGGTGTCCATGCATGATTGGCAATCATCCGATAGGCTTATAAGACCTTCTCGAGGAAAGAGTGAACTGTTAATTACATCTCCGCCTTATGGTGGTGCGATTGATTATGTCAGAGCACAAAGACTCTCTTTATACTATTTAGGATTCAGCGAAGATGATATAACGCAGCTTGGGGAACACGAGATTGGTTCCAGACGAAAGCGGTTTAGTCCACAATCTTTGACTATGTGGGCATCTGAATTGTCCAACTGCATTCTGGATCAGCTCAAATTCCTCACGAATGATGGCTATCTTGTAATAATTTTGCCTCACAAGGATCATGGTCGAGAAGAAGGTGCGCAAAAGTTAAACAAAGTACTTAATGATATAAATTGGCAATGTGTATTCAAAGCGGATCGATCAATCCATCAGCTTAGGACAAGGCAAAAACAGACATGGACTAGAATTAAGCGGGAAACAATTGAAATATTTGAATATGGAGGATAATGCAATGAGAACGATACTTGTACTCGTGGGGGTTAGAGGCTCAGGAAAATCCACTCTTATACGACGCCTCCCATCCATACATGGAGTAGTCTATCTTCAGCCTTCGACAACTCGCATTAAGAGGCCTGATGACGATGATCAATACGACCATGTTGAGAAGGGTAATTGGAACTCATCAGATTACGCTTGGGCGATTCAATTAAAAGATGAAAACTATGGAATACGAACATCAGAAATAAAAGCTCTCGAACATAGCAGGCTTGGCGTAACTGTTTTTCATCCAGGACATATAGAAGTATTGAAAGAATTTGATAAATCGACTGATATTGAGATCATCACAGTCGGCTTAGATACAGTTCTGACATACAAAATATTGCGCCAAAGGATCGGTGATAACGGTGATCGTGATGAAGGCGAGAGCACATTTGAAGATCAGCTTAAAGTTGTCAACGAATGTGATATTATTTTAAAAGGGGATAAGGAACAAATATACAAGGCATTCAATTCTGTAGTAGAATTACTGTCTTCCCGTGGTGTACTTGTGAAAGATTCGATCACCAATCTAATAAACGCCGGAACCCTTCTTGAGAACACTGTCAATGAGAATATTAAACCTGCAAGCTATGATCTTCGTGTCGGAAGTACTGCATGGTGTAAAGGGGAAACAATAAAAATTGATGCTGATGGAAAAATCGCGATTCCACCTTACTCTTATATTATTATTAAAGCAGAAGAACAGGCACATTTACCTAACTTCATCATAGCCCATTATGATATTAGGGTTTCATTATTCGTAAAAGGAGTGATTCTATCAAATGGACCCCAAGTTGATCCGGGCTTTCATGGCAGTTTATTATGTATGCTATTCAACGGGAGTGATACAAAAATTGGTTTGAGGCGAGGAGAACATTTTGCGACTATAGAATTTTTTATAACCACAAAAAAGACTCTAGGATACAGAGAACATCATCAGGGTAAGAAAAGTCTTGAAGATTACATGGAGAGTACAATTGCGTTTGGTCCTGGTGGCACAATTAGCGATAAGTTCGATGATTTGAAGAAAACCTGGGAAACTTACAGAAATTCAATAATCATTATTGGTATTACTCTTATTATTGCATTAGTTTCAGCGCCTGCTTTTCTCGTATGGTGGGGATATGATATGGCTAAACAAAATGAAATAATGAGAGCTCAAATTATGAGGGATTCAAAGGAAGTACATGATCTAATAATTGAAGAACGCGCATTAAGGGATTCTCTACATTCTGCAATTAGTGATTCTACCACTTCCAATGATGTAAATAAACAGAATTAAAAAGCCCCCGGCAACTTTCGAGGCCGGGACCCACAATTATTAAGCCCCGGCGAGGTCTACCACAACCTGCCGGGGCTTTTGCGCGTCTGAACGGCCCCGCACGGGCCGCCAGCGCGTTTTTCCTTTTGGTGTACTACGCCAAAATCCTGATGGTTTCCCGGAGATGTTTGATGTATCCGGGATTCAGCTCGAGCTTGCCCTGGGTGGCCACGCTGTGCAGAAATTCCGCCAGGAAATTCATCTCGGTAACGGTCAACCCGTCTTGCCCGCCTTTTACCTGGTTGTAAACGCTGGCACCCACCATCAGGCGAGGTTTTGGGGCCGGCAGGAGATAGTTGATGTTCTGGATGGCTGCATAGATCCCTCTGCCTGGGCCTTGTGTCGCGGTAATCAAGAGGTACTTGTACTGCACGACTCCTGATTCGACAGTGGTGACGAAAGGTGATCCCAGGCCAGCTTCACGCCTGGACCAGGATTTCTTGTCCATCACGTAGAGCCAGTTCTGGTAAAACTTGACTCCATACCCCATGTACTCCATCAGTCCGTTGGTAGGCTGTCCGTCCTCATCGAACGCCACTTGCATCCATTTCATTTGTTCCATGATCATGTGTTACCGGTGTTGCTACTCAGTCTCCAGAATTTCGCAGGTGATCCTCGCGCGCCAACAACTCCTCTAATTCAGCTTCGGTGAGGAAGCGAAGGTCAATTTCGACTCTGGGCGGGTCGCCATACCGCTTTTCGGTCGCTCCGCTGAACACCAGGGCGTCATCCCGCCAGATGATCTTGTTCAAGGCATCCTTCACGCACTTCAGCAGATTGTCCCGGTCCGGCTTGGTTGTGGGAACCGTGCTGCGCCGCTTCTTCTGCGACAAGCCCTTGGGCCAGGGCAGGTAGAACCAGACGTCTGCGATCACCGGGCCATCCCACAACGGCCGTCCTCCGCGCTGGGCGATGGCCTGCGCTCGGATGCTGTCTTCCCATTCCACGGTGCTTGCCGGCGTGTACGTCCGGTGCATGATCCGGTCGGTGCCTGGGTAGGTTTTGTAGCGGCGATCCTTGCCCCGGATCGGCACTGTCCGTGCTCGTGCTTTCCCCTTAGCTTGGCCATAAATGACCAGCCTGATTGCTTCCATGATCCCATCCCCCATTCAAGCAGTTCCAAGTACAAATTGGGATCAAAGGTACAATGCACATATGTTCAATTTAATAATACGAAACCTGGAAAGAAAGAGATAATCCAAGAAAAATTTATTCAGGTGCTTAGACGGGAGTTCTGCGGGGGGATTTCTCAAAGGACCCAATCCGGTAGGGGGCGACCTTGCTTCTTTAATGACAGCAATACGCGTCGGTGTTGCCGGGTTATTTTCAGCAGGTTGGAGGTGTTTATGCCCCGGTGATGGGCGATTTGGCCGGGAGTCATTCCTTTCAGGATCAGGGGTAAGATCATCTGCAGGAAGCGCTTTTCAGGCATGATGGAGCTCATGGTGTATCCACATCAGGGGAGGTAGAGCTCACGGATTTGAAGATGCTTGGGAAAGCGACCGATCTCGCGGACGCATTCGCCCTTCAAGTCCAGTTGCTTGACCCAGACGGCAATGTCATTTTCCCGGCACTGATCCACCAAGTTTTCCACCCATTCAATTTTACAAGGGCGACGATGGGGACCGGACTCACAGCCGATGACCACGCGATCAATAAATTCCCTGTGAAACCCAAGCCAATTGTCCAGCGTGATCGGGCCAAGCATGGGTTCCAGGGACAACCAGAGAAAGGGGAAATTATCCGTTTCAAAGGCCCAGGCGAAATAATCATTCAGGTTTTGCTCGAGCTCTGCCTGGTTACATCCGGATATCCCAAGCTCGAGATTATGCGGCAGTTCAAAGGGTAGAAAGCGAGACAGGTTCTCTGGGCGTTTCGTACAGAAAATAAAGGTGTGTTGCTGGGCTTTATAGATGGTATCCATGATGCGGTCAATGGCTTCCAGGGAGACCCAAGGATTCAGAATATCAGCGGTATTGCAGACGAAGATGCGGCGCGGGCGTTTCCATTCCAGCGGCTTCGCCAGGATTTCCGGGCGGAACTCGAGCTTGCTGTGGTCGTGGTCATGGAAACGGCCGGCCAGGTTTTCTGCCCAGCAGTTCTGACAGCCGGGGGAGGCTTTGGGGCCGGGACAGCCGACGATAGGGTTCCAGGTTTCATCCCAGTATTGTCCGGAGGATTTCTTCATTTCAGATCTCGATTTTACAGCAGTTGGGGAGGATGATTCGGAGCAGGGCCTGGAGACCTTCCACGGCGCACTCCGGATCGGAAGTCCGGAACTGTTCCGGTGAATAGCGCGAGGTGATGATGGTCAGCCGGTGCGGTTGGGCCAGACGCCGTTCGAGCAGGGTGCTTAGCACGATCCAGGCGGTGGGATTGAACGCCGACCCGATATTTTCAAGCACGAGCACGGGCAATGTCATCTTGGGTTCCAATGTGCGCCAGGCGTAGCTATCCCACCAGGAAGGTGCGTGAATCCAGTTGATGGCTTTCACTTCCTCGCCATCATGGACGTTGTTGCTCTCCAACCAGCGGCGGGTAATGGCGGCGGCGAATCTCAAGCGGTCTCGGTCGGTGCTCATCATTCCGAAGAGATAAAACACCGGCGCTGGCTTCTTCAGTTCGGATTTGGCGGCCTTGGATTCCTTCACACCCCAGGGCTTGCAGAGAAGTGGCCCGGCATGAAGTCCGAAAGCAGCCTGGATCATGTTGTGGACTTCGACCTGACGGGCGCGGCGGCGTTCGATTTCCCGCGCCGCTTCTTCCGCTCGGCGTTCGCACTCCGGGCACTTCTCCAGCTTACCGTAATACTCTGCGCCGCAGGTTTGGCAGGTCTTGTCCGGGACGCTGGCGAGGTTCTGTTCCCAGCGAGCCGTGAAGCCCTGGAGCAGTTCGCCTACTGATTGCATCTGGCCGGCGCGCGGTTCGATCTCGGCTGGCTGATCACTCGAATCTGATTTTTGGTTTTCCTGCATTGCGACGCTGCTCTGCGTTGAGTTTCTTGAAAGTCACTTCGGCTAATCGCTTCACGTACTGGTAAACTTTCTCCGGGTCGCGAGAATAAGGCGCGGTGAAGTGACCGGCTGTGATTTCCGCATCCACAGCTCGAAGCACGTCATGCGCTACGGTTGCGGTCAGATCCAGATCCTTCTCCAAACGGTTGACCTCCCCACGTGTGAACCTGGGAAAATTGGAAAAAGGAGGATCAAGCACGTCTTTGACAGGGTCTTCTCTCTTTTCTTCTCTCTTCTCAGTCTTCTCTTCTCTGATCTGCGCGCGCGCGTGAGGGGGTTCGGGTAACCCCTTGTTATTTTGATCCATGTGGTCAGCGGTAGAACCCTTATAGGGGTTCTTTAACGGGTCAATAAAGGGCCTATGGATCAGCTTCAGGTCATCTGTAGCGTACTTGCAAGCCACCAATGAACGGATTATAGCCTGTCCATAGGCGGTCTTCAGGCTGGCTTTGGGGCTGTTATAACCCACCTGCTCGGCCAGCCAGCCGGGATCGCAACTGCCGAGATCCCCATCAGGCAAATCGCGGGCGGCCAGCGCCCACACCCCAACGAGAATCCCGGCAGAGGTGACCGCATCCTTCCCCAGGGCGTGACAGAAACTGCGAAATTGGCTGGTCATATTGTAGTTGACCGGAACCTTGAACCACTCGAAAGATTTTGCGCCCACGGATGCATCAGGGTTAGTAGTTGGTTACTGCTTGCAGGAATTTCTCCTGCGCTTCGGGCACGTCCACCAGTTTAGCCAAGTCGCCGCGAGTCAAGTCCTGCGGATTCTTGCCGGTGACATCGAGCACGTAGTGATCCGAGATCGCCTGCCACTCCGGGCCGGGGATGGCCGTGCCTTTCAACCATTCCCAGAACTTGCCGTACATGAACTTGAATTGGTTATCGCTGATCGGTAAGCTGTCTTTGGAGGGATCGCGGGTGTATTGCTTCCGGCCGGTGGGATGGGAAGCGGATTTCCCGTTGTCTCGCGGGGGGAGGGTGCTGGCTTTGCGTTGGGCGGTAGCTACCTCATCGGCGCTGGCGATTTCCGACCCGGCGAACTTGAAGAAAGCCAGGGCACGACCTACCGCCGAAGTCTCGGCGTTTTCGACCATGCTGGTCTCGTTGATCTGGCTGGACTGCCGCCATTCTTCGGCGTGGCCGGTGGAGATCAGCCTGCCGGCGTCGTCTATGATGCGCGCGCGGACGATGGTCCGGTCATCGTCCAGGCGCACGATTTCGGTCTCGATGGACCACATCGGGTATTCGGCGCGGAACTCGGACATGCGCAATGCTACCGTCTTGTAGTCCCTGCCGTGGATGCGAACCGTTCCGTCTGGCATTTTGGCCTCCTTCACTTTCCCACCGAGCTCTCGTAATCCCAATCGCCGCGAGTCCAATACCAATCTTCGCGGCGGAGGTCCTCTTCTTCGTCCCCGAAAGCTTCGTCAATGTCTTCATCAGTCACTCCAGGGGGATAATTACTTGGCATTACACACCTCCTTTCATCAGTTCCCATCCGCACTGAAAACAGAATTCTTCGCCCGGCTTTAAGGGGTTCCCACAGAATTCGCCGGTCACACCCGGGCAAAGTTCGCCGGCATCGTCCAGGATGGCGGTATCCCTCGGCGGGGGCGGAATCAGAACGGGATCAGGGCGCTGGATATGGTTCATGGGGCACCTCCTATCTGGCCATCACTCGCCGGGTTTTCATTACCGCTGCGGCAACCCGGTCCTTAAATGTCTGCTCGGCTTTATCTGAATCGGTCGAAGGGTTGATCAGGTTATTTCGCCAAAATTCCTGGAGTCCTTCGATGGTGTAGTATTCGATCACGCCATATCTGGCATAGGGCACGTGCGGCCTGACGTAGCGCTTGAAAGTGGCGATATTCATGTCGAACAGCCAGGCGGCGCGTCCAATCTTGATTTGCCAGGGGATTTGATCCAGTTCACCCTTCGACAGCTTCCGCTGCGTGCTCATGGCCGGTCTCCGTTGGGGTTGCTTGGCGCTGTGCGGAGGCGCGATCAGGCATAATTTCGATGACGATGCGGTCCTGGATGTGGTAGAACAGGACGAACGGCTTTTTCCCCACAATGTCAAACACTTCCTGGGGGAGCGTCAGGACTTTTGAGCCTGATCCTGACCCGTAGATCGAAACCTTTCGGGCTACGATGAGCCGGGCACATTCGCGAGCTTCCTCGCTAAATGTGGTAGATTGAAAGATTTCTCTTAAATCCCTTGACATATCCTGATTCCATCCGTATATTATTGGGTAATTTGGATAATTGAGCTTTTCTTTCCAATAATATAAGGATAATTTCCAATCAAGTCAAGCCTTATTTCCAAAATATTTCGGTTCATATCCCATATTCTATAGTGATTTCTGATAGCCGGAGAAAGGGAGATGGTTGAATCACCGCAAACACGCGAGAACGTTTTTGGAGATAATCTCGCGCTCCTGATGCGATTCTTCAAGGTCAGGCAGAGGCAATTAGCACAGTTGATCCAGGTGGGTCAGGACACCATAAGCTGGTGGAAAACAGGGAAGTCAGTCCCGCACCGCGACCGCCGCCATGATGTCGTAGAAATTTTCCTTCAACGTGCTCCACGGCTGAATATCAATGCAGATTCTATTGTGCTGGTGCGGCTGACGGAGGAGGATATCAAGCGTGCTTTGGTGGAACCATCAAGCACACTTGCGGCAGCAGCATCATCCGGCCTGGACGAGTTAGCTGCTGATAGGACAATGGTGGAGTTGTTGGGGATTTCTGAGCAGGAATGGCAGATGCTTCGTGGGATAAGCTGGCCGAAATACTATCAGCCCAGCAAGAGGATCTTTATCGAGATTCTCCACGACTACAGGAAAGGAGCCGAGAAATAGGGAAATCAGGGAAAAAGGATGGAAAGGAGGACTCATGGCCTATGTCAAAATCTACGCACACGTCATCTCAAAGAAGAAGCCCACTGGAAAGGTCTATTACTACGTCCATTATAAAATCATGCCGCCGCACGGTGATGGGAAATGGCACGACCAAAGCGCCGATACCACCCGAAAGCTACAGGCGCATAAATACATGGTCACATGGGTTGAACATCTAAAGGAATCATTTTCGGAGGATCGCAAGCCTGAGCCGGTCAACATCCCGGAGCTTTTCGAGCGACGGCTGGCTTATATGCGGGAACGGATGGGGGATAGCGCCGGTGAGTACAAGAAGGGGACCATTGAGCATTACGTGCTTACTTTCAAGCACTTCAATGACTTCCTGGCGAGCAAGGGCTACTCTAAGAATCGCCCTCTGACTTCGAGTCTGCTTGAAGAGTACAAGCTATACCGCCGAAACTTGGGCAACTCGACCAACACCGTGAACATGGCTTTGAGTTCTCTGCTGGCGACCGGCCATTGGGGGTATAAAGAGAAAATCTGCGAGCAGGTGCAGGTCAAGAAGTATGAATACGTGCCTGAATCGGAAGCGCTCAGATCCAACCAGGTCTATCTCTTCTTCAAAGCCATTGATGAAGTTGAACCGAGAGTCCTTCGACAACGAGGAGTCAAGCACACCGAAGAAACAACTCGTGCTTACTGGCGCTTGGCTTTCAGCCTGTACTTCTTCACCGGGGCCAGAAGAGGCGAGATTGCGAATCTTGCCTGGAAAGACATAGACTTCCATCGGGGGATAATTCATATTCAGAGGGAGCGCAGTAAAAACAAGAAACCCCTTGAACTGACTCCTGCGCCTGAAGACCTGGAGCAACTACAGCGAATGAAGCCGGCTGACGCCCAGGATAATGACCGGGTGTTCTTCCATAACCCGAGGCACTTCTGGCGAACGTACCGGTATTACCTGGAGCATGGGGAGGGGTTGGGAATCACGGCAGGGAAGCTTCGGCGTCTGCACACGACGCGGCACACCTTTGCCACCCTGTCCATTGATGCCGGGATTCCTCTGGCGCACCTGTCGAAGCAGTTGGGGCATTCGGGGATTGCCATTACCGCTGACATCTATACCCACCTGGAGCGGGAACAGCGCCGAAATAACCTGGAGCAGTTGAGAGCGTTCATCAACAAAGAGACGGAATCGCTGCGGAAAGAGAAGGAAAAAGAAGTAGCCTCGGAAGTGGCCTCGAAGGGTGAGAAGAAGTAGCCTCGGAGATAGCCTCGCTGCCTAATGGCTGCTTGCAAATAGCGGTAATACTAATACATACAGCCCCGGAGTACATCCCTCTCACGTTGGTAACACGGGTTCGATTCCCGTACGCGCTACAGGCAAATGGGGCACGCAACGTGCCCCATTTGCTTTTCCGGAGGGTAAGCGGGTAACGCTTCTGCCGGGAAATCCATTGTCCTGAAACTACAACCGCCGCTCCAGGCGCAGCTCGTCGCGAACCGGAATACCGGCAAATCCGGTGATTTCCTCGTCGTGATGCTGCCGCAGCACGTCCGGCACCACGGCGGTCAACTGGAACCCCATCCGCTGGTAGAGACACAGCGCCGGCAAATCGTCATTGCTGGTGGCCACGCGGATCACCCGGCAGCCCTGCTTGCGGCCCTGTTCCATGACTTCCTTCAGCAGCATCCGGCCGAGGCCCTGTCCCTGGAATTCGGGGTACACGTTCAACACCACCACGATCTGGGCTTCGCCCAGCCTCTTCCAGGAAATCAGTCCGGCGATTTCCCCTTCGGCCAAGGCCAGGAAATTCACGCACTCATTCAGGTCGAAGGTTTGATCGAAGCAGAATATTTCGGTCTCATCCCAGAAGTAGCGGCACATGTCCTCGACTTCTTCGGCCTCCGCCTCATACGCGCGCCGCAAGACAATGTTGCTCTTGGCCACAGGCTCCCCCGGGGGGGGCAGGTCTTCCTTGGCTTCCCTGCTGACCACCAGAAGATCCGCTTCGTTCAAGCTGATGAACTTGTCGTTCAGCGGGCAGTAGTACTGGGGGTTACGATCCGATCTGCTCATGTACCGAAAAACTCCTTTCGCTAAAGATAGGCTTCGTTGGCATATAGAATATACAATTTTTCAGGCACCATGTCAATAAAATTATTACTTCCCTGATCTTGCGAAATCCGGCGGCCGTTGCGTCAGGTCACGCCGCTTTCGGGGCCATAGAGGAGCGTTCGTCCACCTCCGGGGAGGGGAGGATCCTCTCGCGGCTAGGACCTGACGTGCCGTGGCGGACGAGGCGAGGGGAGGCGTCAGGTCTCGCCGCCGTGGTGAATCCCCGACAGCGCTTTCACCACAGCCGCCCCTGGCCTCCTCTCCCGGCTAAGACCTGACGCCGGGTTGTCGCCCAGACCGGGGGAAATCCGCAGAAAGGCCTCTTTGTGCTTGCATTTACGGCGGAAATGCTATATTTTGTTTGAATATATCCCGCGTTCCTGGAGCTTCATTGGGTGTTTCCATCATGCCGCGGCGGTACGCCCTGATCCTGGTGCTGGCTGTCTGCCTGCCTCTCCCCGGAGTGGTCGGGCTGCTCTGTGCCCAAGAGGAGCAGACCAGCCGCAAGCAGGCCACCGACCAACTCGACCGGCTGCGCCGGGAAATCCAGGAAACCGAACGGCGCCTGAACGAAAGCCGGAGCAAGGAGAAGGACTTGCTGGGGGAACTGGAATCCCTGGACCGCGAGATTTCCCTGCGGGGGGAGCTGATCTCCAAGCTGGAGCAGGAACGGGCGCGCACGCAGAAGGACTTGGATGCCAGCGAGCGGGAACTGGCGGCCATCCGGGGCAACCTGGACCGGACCCGCCGGGACTCCGTGCTGACCACCCGGGAACGCGGCGCCCTGGCCGACCTGGTCAAGCGCCGCGCGGTCTACACCTACAAGTATTTCCGCCGCGACGCGCTGAAGGCCACCCTGACCTCCGGATCCCTGCTGCAGTGGCTGACCCGGCAGAAATATCTGCGGGAACTGGCCGCCACGGACCGATCCAACCTGGGACGGCTGCAGGAGAAGAATGTCCGGCTGGCCGGCATCAGCGGGGAGTTGGTAAGGCGCCAGACCCTGGAACAGGTCCGCCTGCAGCGCTACCGGGAAATTGCCGCCTACAAGGAGCAGTTGCTGGCGGAAGAAAGCTCCGAGGCCCGGGCCATGAAGGCGCGGCGCGGGCAGCGGGAAGATCTCTTGAAGCGCCTGCGCAAAGATCGCACGGCCCTGAACCGGCAACTGGACGAGAAGAAGGAAGCCGCGGCCCGGGTGGAAAGCCTGATCAAGAGCCTGGAAAGCAAACGCGCGAAAGCGCCGGCTCTGGCCCCCGTCCCGGCGCCGCCTCCGGGGGCGATTCCCGACCTGCCCTTCGCCCAACTGCGGGGCAAGTTGCTGTGGCCGGCAAACGGGAAGGTGGTGTCCGGATTCGGCCTGCAACGCCACGAGACGCTGTCCACGGTGACGGAAAATCCCGGCATTGACATTGAGGCGGCGGAGGGCTCGCCGGTCCGCGCGGTGTGCAGCGGGGAAGTCACCAAGATCACTTGGCTGCGAGGCTACGGCAACACGGTGATCGTGGATCACCGCGACGGCTATTACACCGTCTACGCCCACCTGGGGCAGATCCAGGTGCGCGAAGGCCAGGCGGTCAAGGCGGGGGAAAGCCTGGGCCAGGTGGGTCTGTCGGGGACGATGTCGGGCCCCCGGCTGCACTTCGAAATCTGGGCCCAGCGGGAAAAGCAGGATCCCATGCTGTGGCTGGGGAAGTAATATTAGCCACAGATCAACACAGATAAACATAAATGAAAAGAAGTATAAAGTGTTAGGTGTTTATCGTCAGAATCACGGATGCGTTGCCGCCAGGATTGAAGCGGGCTGACGGGCGCAGTATCTTTTACCCGGACTGGGAAACCACCTTGCGTATCTTAGCTTGACCTGTCAGAGAAGCGATTCCTGGCGGCGTCTCGTCAGAATCACGGATGAAACGGATTAATCGGATTTGATCCACCCCTTTCCCGCAGGGACCACTTCGTGGCGGGGTGAAACATTCTGACTCCTGACTCCTGGCTCCTTTTCTTCTGGATTCTGTCTTCTGTCTTCTTCTCGGCAAATTCATCATGCCATTGGAACGCGTCATCGCCCAGACCCGCGCCCGGACCCTGATCGAGCGCATGGTGCAGGATAACCGCCTGCCCCACGCACTGCTGTTCTGGGGACCGCCGGGATCGGGCAAATCGGCCGCGGCCATCGAGACGGCCCGCTGGCTGAACTGCGAAGCCGGGCTTTCCGGCCCCTGCGGGAGCTGCGAATCCTGCCGCCAGTTTGCGGCCCTGGAGCATCCCCATTTTATGTATCTCCTGCCGCTGCCCGGACGCGCCCTGGCGGACGCGGAGAGCGGGGAGTTGTCCCAGGCCGGGGCCGAGGAGCTGTCGGAAATCCTGCGGCGCAAGGGGGCAGACCCCTACCAGAAAGCCGAGATGTCCGGTGCCCAGGGCATCCTGATCGGCCAGATCCGGGCGCTGCTGCAGTGGGCCTCGCGTAAAACCTTTTCCGGCCGGCCGCGCGTGGCCCTGGTGGACCAGGCCGACCGGCTGCGGGAAGAGGCCGGCAATGCCCTGCTGAAGCTGCTGGAAGAGCCGCCGCCCGATTTCATCCTGGTGTTGACCGCGCCGTCACCGGAAGACCTCCTCCCCACCCTGCGGTCGCGCTGCCAGGCGGTGGAATTCGACCGGCTGGCACCGGCGGTCGTGGCCGCAGAATTGGCCCGCCGGTTCGAGTTGGATCCGGTCGCGGCGGACGTGGCCGCCCGGCTTTCCGGCGGGGATCTGTCCCGGGCGCTGGATTTCGCCGCCCAGCCGCAGCAGTCCGTCCAGATGCACGATTTGGCCATCAACCTGGTGCGGCATTCCCTGGGCCGCAAC
>QZKV01000076.1 GCA_003599575.1 Desulfobacteraceae bacterium
TCCATGCAGGGGGCTCAAATCTTTTGTCGAATCCGAAGTTATTTATCCACTTGTCGAAAACAAGGAATCAAGGCAAGCCACGCATTGGATCTTTTGTTTAATGGTAAGTTGCCTGATTTTTTAATGTAGATGAAAGTATAGTTACATATTTCGCTGAATAGATACAAAGATAGATAATCATTATGGCATTGTTCACCAAGCGAACGTAAAGCATAAGCAACGCATAAAATGCTCAGATTAAAGAACCGAGATATTGCTGCGATGGCTTTTTAACGGTAATCCTTATGATGACCAAGCATATCCGATCCAGTCAAGCAAAAACTCAAGCATGACCGTGTTGGCATGGGATACTCTCGGATACGCTTATGCAAATGATATTGATGTTCATTTCAATGAAGCGTCGTAAAAATATAACTTTCAAACTCTTGTGGCGGTGGATGAAGTCTCGTTACTCCGTTGCCTTCTGCAATATTTTTCTTCAACAAAAGTTATTTAGAAATTGCCTATGGTTGCTTTATATCCTATATGCATTATTTACTCTATTTATTTGGACCAAAAATAATTGGTTTCCAGTGACAGGAGACGAGCCGCATTATATAGTCATGGCAGACGGGATAATAAGGGACGGAACATTTGAGCAAACAAAAGCTTACGCGAGGGAATTTAAAGATCGCAAAATTTACCCCACCGGTTTGGCTCCACACGGCGATCATCCAAACGCTCAAAATACGCATGCCATTGTGGGTCCAAATGGGCTTTATAATATTCACAATATTGGTTTGCCAATCGTTATCTTTATGCCCTATGTAATTGCTGGTACATTAGGCGCAAAAGTTTTTATTGTCTTACTTTGCAGCTTTTTAATTCCCATGGTTTGGCGATTGTCCAACTTATACACAAATAATATAAACCATAAAGTTTTAATTGCTGTTTCTTTGTGCTTTTCAGCAGCAGTTATCCCTGCTTCCACTCAGATCTATCCGGACTTGTTAGGAGGAGTCATAGCCCTAGCAGCTTGTACAAGATTGCTCGAAAGGCAGGAAAAAGAAATACCTTTTGGGATGCGCGATATTGGCATCGCTATAACGGTTTCTTTTTTACCCTGGCTGCAGATTAAATTTACAGCTGCAGCGATTATACTTTCTATCGCAATAGCCTTGCAGTTCTATTTCTGCGATAAAGGCAGATATTTAGGAATTTTATGTTTAATCATTTTGTCATTCTCCCTTGTATCGCTTGGAATTTATAATATTTATGCATTTGGCAAGTTTACGGGACCTTATAATAGCGGAGCACTTAAACTTAGTTCACATTCTTTAATGGTTTTTTTAGGCTTGCACATAGATCGGTTTCAGGGCATTTTCATTCAAAACCCTATTTATTTTGTAGGTTTGATTTTCATCATACCTTATTTAAAGAGAAATAGATTCGTCGGGACAATTATATTGCTTGTCTATTGTAGCTTTATCATTCCCAATGCGCTACATCCAAATTGGTATGGAGGATTTTCTTTCGCTGGCAGATTCGCCTGGGCAGGTGCAATTGTGATGATGCCAATCGTCGCCTATGCATTGTCTGTTTTGATGACTGATACAAAAAAAGGCCATTTTGCCTTAATTTTTATTATATTTATCAATGCTCTTTTTTATACCTCATATACCTCCCATAGATTCGATTTTTACAATAAGGCATTCACTCAAGCTGACGCTAAGAATATATTCCTAAACCAATACGACTCGTTATTCCCGTTAATCGATAATTTTTTACCTGCTTTATACGATAGTGACTGGGCTTTCGAATACATTATGAATATTGATTTTCTTATATTTGTTTTCGGCTTAATGACTTTGGGTTATTTTTACACGAAATTATCAAATCCAGTTTTTTATTCTAAACTTAAGCAATTCCTGTTTACTTTTTGTGTCTTTACAATATCTGCAGGAGCAACTAACTTTGAACATCGAATTCCTATGTTTTGGGAGGCTTCAAAACTTCCCTCACAAGTAGGAGAAATAAAAGGAGGTACGCGGGTCGTACTATCTCATACTTCCTTGCCGGGTTTCGTTACTTTCGGCCCATATATACCCTTAAAAGAGGGAAAATACAATTTTACTTACTTGATAGAAGCATTTTCGTCTGATGATGAAATAATTGGGTGGGCGGACGTTTACAATCACGACAAGAGAACCTTATTAACCAAAATAGACATCAAATCCTCTGATAAACCTCAAACAATCGAGGGGAGGTTTGAGATTTTTTCTGATTTATCGATGCTACCGATTGAAGTAAGAATCTTTTATACTGGAAAGGGAAATATCATTGTTCATTCGCTGCAATTATATTCAGAATAAATCTTATCAATGTCTTTTTAAAACTGCCTTGATGTATTCAAGGTGCCCAGATTAGGATAGTGCATTTATGAAAAACGGTTATTCTTCTATCGATTTGGGTATAGTATGCCCCATGGCAAACGAAATTACTACAGCTGAAAAATTTATCAAAGATGTTTTAGCCACTTGTTCATCCTATAACTTTTATGCTGTAAAAATTTTCGTGGTCGTAGACAAGGTGAGTACTGATGGAACTATTGGCCTGCTAAATATCCTCTCGGAAACAATATCCGAGCTTGAAATAGTCTATGCGCCTGAAAACACGTGTGTTGTTGATGCATATATTCGAGGATATAAAGAGGCTCTGAAGTTTAATTGCGACTGGATATTGGAAATAGATGCAGGCTTCAGTCATCAACCAGACGATATACCTATTTTTTTCGAAACCATGATCGAGGGCTATGATTGCGTTTTTGGGAGCAGGTTTTGTTACGGTGGAAAATTTTCGAATGGATCTTTTAAGCGATATTTAATTAGTCGTGTCGGAAGTGTCCTTACTAATTTTCTTTTAGGCACACGCCTTCGCGATATGACGAGCGGCTTTGAGCTATTTTCAAACGAAGCATTAATAAAGATTTTGAAAAAAGGGATTCATTCGCGCGGTCCATTTTTCCAGACCGAAATTAAAACTTATGCCCACCGTTTTAGGATCATCGATGTCCCAATACGTTACCAATCACCAAGCCATAAAATCGGTAAATCTGCGCTTAAAGATGCCGCTTTCAACCTTTGGCGGTTATTTCAGCTCCGGCTCCATCACGATGTGAGGGTATAATGCCTCAAGGAAACCTTACGCGACCTAAAACATCCATCGTGGTTACATCCATATCGAACCCCAACGAAGCCCTCCGTCAGTTGGCCAAGGGAAGCAAAGATCACGGATGGGCATTCATCGTTATCGGCGACGTTTCAAGCCCGCCTGGGTTCTATATAGATGGCTGCGATTTCTATGATCTTGATCGACAAACAGCAACAACCTTGCAGTTCGCCGGGCTTTGCCCGAAGCGGCATTACGCTCGAAAGAATATTGGCTATCTTTTGGCCATGAAAAACGGCTCCGACATCATCATCGACACCGATGATGATAATTTCCCCTGCGACGAATTTTGGGAGCTTCGCCAACGAAACGTGAAAGTCCACAGCTTAGAATCCGGAGAGTGGGTCAACGTATACCGATATTTCAGCGATGCAAACATTTGGCCGCGCGGGTTTTCCTTGATGCATATAAAATCCGCGGCACCAGCCTTGGAAGACATGGCCGTTGAGGATCTGGATTGCCCAATTCAGCAGGGTCTGGCCGACGAAAATCCTGATGTCGATGCGATATACAGATTGATTCTCCCGCTTCCGCTGACGTTTAAAAAGGGGATTCAGGTGGCCTTTAAAAGAGGCACCTGGTGTCCATTCAACAGTCAAAATACGATGTGGTGGAAGGACGCGTTCCCGTTGTTATACCTGCCCTCCTGCTGTTCCTTTCGGATGACCGATATATGGCGCAGTTTCATCGCCCAGCGAATCGCCTGGGAAAATGACTGGGCCGTACTCTTCCATGATGCCACCGTATTTCAGCAACGCAATGAACACAATCTGTTGAAAGATTTTGCCGATGAGATACCGGGGTATTTGGGCAATGAACGCCTATGCTTGGCCTTGAACGAATTGCCTCTAATGCCGGGCGTACATAATATCGCTTCGAATCTAAAGCTCTGCTATGAAAAACTCGTTGAAATAAAGATGATCGATGCCCAGGAGCTGTTGCTGCTGGATGCCTGGATCTCAGATATCCAAGATGTATGAACTTTGGGTCACCGACTGAGTGAACGAGCAAATGAAAATTGGTATTAGCGCAACGTCTACAATGATGATATCCGGATTTTTGGATGGCATCAATGAATATACCAGTAAACTCATTTGCACGTTGAGAAATCAAAATGGCTTAATTGTTAAGCCTTTTGTATTTAAACCAGTCCGTTACCGAATCGATTTCGAGCGCTTTAAACATCTCGATGGCCACATCTCCAGAATGCCATTTTCATTCAACATGATTTTGGGTCAGTGTTTGCACATTTCATTAGAAGAATGTGGCGTAGCCGATCTCGACATTTATCATGCAACTGATCATCGTGTCCCATATTTTAAGAATATCCCAGTTGTAGCCAACATTCACGATGCAGTACCGATTGCATTTCCCGAATGGACAAATAAGAGCTTTCGAAAGACCAAGAATGTTTTATTGAAACGATCCTTCCGTTGGGCCAACAGAGTGATTTGCCTATCTAGAACTGCTCAAAAAGAGGTAATAAAATATTGGGCAATACCGGAGTCCATTACAGATGTCGTATACCTAGCCGCCGATGAAGGGTATTTTTATAAAATCAATAAAAGCGATAAAATAGACATTCTAGGAAAACACGGTTTAGAAGATAAGTGCTATTTCCTTACGGTTGGAACCATCCAACCCCGCAAAAACCAAGAAAATCTTATCAAAGCCTATAGAATGTTATCAAGCAACATACGAAAATATATGAAATTGGTACTGGTGGGTAATTACGGCTGGGGATGCTCTCATTTAAAGGATTTGCTGACCGATGAGGAGAACAGGCAAGAAATCATATGGTTACAAAATCTATCAAAACGCGAATTGGCAGCGTTATATCAGGGAAGCCTATGCTTTATTTTTCCCTCCTTATATGAAGGTTTTGGTATGCCTATCGTCGAAGCTTTTGCATCGGAAACTCCTGTAATCGCGAGCAATCTGTCATGTATCCCAGAAATCGCAGGCAATTCTGCTATATTAGTAGATCCTTACAATACACAAGAGATGTCTCGCATCATGAGGGAGCTAGCTCTAAATGACAAACTTAGAGAAAATTTAATCGAAAAAGGCATTCAAAGAGCAAAAGATTTCAGCTGGAAGAAGTGCGCAGAGGAAACGATTCAAGTTTATAAGAAAGCTCTCTACAATTGAAAGTATTACATATTTATAAGGACTTTTATCCTCCGATCGTTGGTGGAATAGAAGGGCACATTAATATCTTAGCAAGGGGGCTGGCGAAAAATAAAATAGACGTGTCAGTCTTGGTTTCCAACACTAGAAACAGAATTGAAAAAATCTCATTTGATGGTATACAAGTCATAAAGGCACCAGAATTCGGCCGTATAGCTTCAGCGCCGATCAACCCAAACTTTCCGATGCTGTTAAAAAGTTTCGTTAGAGAAACAGATCTTTTTCATTTTCATCTTCCAAACCCCACTGCTGTTATTTCCTGGGTAATCAGTGGAATTCAAAAGCCTTACGTTGCTTCGTACCACAGTGATATAGTCCGGCAAAAAAGATTATATTTTTTTTTCAAACCTTTTGAAAAATACTTTTTTTCGAAAGTTAGTAGGATAATTGTCGCCTCGCCACGGTATTTAGAAACGTCAAAAATATTACAAAAATATAAATCGAAAAGTTCAATTATCCCTTACGGAATTTCGATAGATAGATTCAATAAAGTAGACCATCGATGCGTTAAGGGAATTAAGAATCAATTTAAAAAACCAATAATTCTTTTTATCGGAAAATTTCGGTATTACAAGGGATTGCCCGTACTCCTCGAATCAATGCAGAATGTCGATGCAATTTTAGTCATCATTGGGAGCGGAAATCGCGAATTAAAAGAAAAATACAAGTGTCGCGATAAAGCTGTATTCTTAGGAGAACTTAACGACAATGCTGTCAATGCATACCTTCACGCATGCGATATACTAGTTCTCCCTTCCGTCAAACGCAGTGAAGCATTTGGCATTGTGCTATTAGAAGCAATGGCATGCGGAAAAGCTGTAATCAGTACGGAACTTGGAACAGGAACTTCTTATGTTAATTTGCATTATCAAACCGGCATCGTAGTTCCTGCAAATAATCGGTTTGAGTTATCGGAGGCTATGAATAAAATTCTACGGAATGCAGATTTGCGTCGAAGTTTTGGAAACAACGGAAGAGAACGAGTAAAAAAATATTTCACTGACAAAAAAATGATTTCTGATACGATCGATTTATATAAAAGCATACTTGATCCGAGAAATACTCCTCCAGCAAAGCAGGCATGAAAAATTTAGGGAGTATGGAAATGCGCATACTAATCACCGGCGGCGCCGGATTCATTGGATCTCATTTGGCCGAGGCCTATCTTGAAAATGGCAACGAAGTGTATATTATAGACAACCTTTCCACCGGCTCGCTGGATAATCTTGCTCACCTCAAGGAAAGAAGCGCCTACCAGAAGCGGCTGTTTGTTCATGTTGATTCCATTCTGAATCGTGATGTCATGCTGGAGCTCGTGGGGACCTGCGATATTGTTCATCATTTGGCAGCGGCGGTCGGGGTGGAGTTTATTCTCGATCATCCGATGGAATCAATCACGACCAATATTCAAGGTACCGAAGTTGTCCTCGAACTGTGCAATAAATTCAAAAAACGGGTACTGATCGCGTCCACGTCCGAGGTTTATGGCAAACATACCCATGCCCCACTGGTTGAAACGGACAACATCATTTACGGGCCATCCAGCAAGTTTCGTTGGAGCTATGCGGCCTCCAAGCTGATGGACGAATTCATGGCTTTGGCCTATTATCGTACAACCGGGCTGAAGGTGTGCATCGTAAGGTTGTTCAATACGGTCGGACCCCGCCAGACCGGAGCCTACGGAATGGTTATCCCGAGACTTGTCGGTCAGGCTTTGAGAAACGAGCCCTTGACGGTCTATGGCGATGGAAATCAGACCCGTACCTTTACTTACGTGAAAGACGTAGTCGGGGCATTCGTCCGTCTGGTCGAAAATGAAGACGCTTTCGGGCAAGTTCTTAATATTGGAGGTATCGAGGAGATATCTATTCTGGCTCTAGCCCGGCGTATTATCGCGGCTTGCGATTCCTCCTCTGAAATTCAATTCATCCCCTACGACAAGGCCTTCGGCAAGGATTTTGAAGATATGCAACGCAGAGTTCCGGGCATCGACAAGATCCAAAATCTGATCGGCTTCACTCCTGAAACATCGCTGGATGTCATCCTGTCCAAAGTGACCAATTACCTGCGCAAACGAACAGACACTGTATGAAGAACAATTGATTGTTTTCAGGTAATGAAATAGAATGCAGCACTTTTTTAAATGAAATGGGAAAGCCATTTCGCCAACTCCAAAGATAACGGCTGATCCATGATTTCCTATCTTATGATGAAATTTGGTTTGGCTTTCGGTTTATCCGCAATCCTGACGCCCTTGATCCGCTCCATTGCGATCAAAAAAAGCTGGGTTGCTGCACCTACCCAGGATCGCTGGCATCAACATCCAACACCTTCAATGGGCGGCATCGCCATTATTTCAGCCATTATCCTGCCGCTGATTTTTATGGCTGACTTTGGCTCGGTTATTGAACAGGTAATGAAAAAAAATGGTTTTGGCGATACTCCTTCTTTAAGCGCCGTACTCATCATGGGCTCGATTTTTCTATTCGGCCTGGGCCTTTTTGATGATTTGCACAATATCAAACCGCACAATAAACTGATTGGACAAATTTTAGCGGCTTCTCTGGTTGTGTTTTTGGGATTCAGACTCCATTGGTTCACATCAATGACCCTGGACACCATGGCCACTTTGTTCTGGATTGTCGGACTGACCAATGCATTCAATTTAATCGACAATATGGACGGCCTGTGTGCCGGCGTGGGATTCGTAGCGGCAATCTGCTTGACCGTTTTATTTTACCCCCTGGCCCTGGAACCCTTTTTAATTGCTTTGGTGCTGGCCGGTGCCATGGGCGCTTTTCTTATCTATAACTTCAACCCGGCCAAAATATTTATGGGGGATTGCGGAAGTCTGGTTATCGGGTTCAGCATCAGCGTTTTGAGCTTGTCTTATTCGGAGATCCCATCCACGCAAACCTTGGCCCGGATCACGGTTCCGATATTGCTGTTGCTGGTCCCGATTCTGGATACCACCTTGGTGACCGTCATTCGGGTTCTGAGCGGCCGAAAAGCTTCCATTGGGGGGCGGGATCATACCTCCCATCGTCTGGTTCTAATGGGTTTTTCAGAGAAGAAAGCGGTTTTAATGTTGTGCGGGATTGGGGCGGTTGCTGGTTTTGCGGCCGTGTTTGTCAGCCGCACAGATACATGGACCTCGCCTGCGGTGATCATTCCCGTTTTGATAGCCATAACCCTGATGGGAATTTATTTGTCCCAACTCAGGGTTTACCCGGAAAAAGAATTTTCGATTTTGCGCAACCGCAGTTTCACTCCGATATTAATGGAATTGACTTACAAGCGACAAATGCTGCTGGTGGTTTTCGACTCCATCTTAATCGCGTTTTCGTATTACATGGCTTATCGTTTGCGTTTTGAGGGTGACGCGTTCGTCCAATATTTTAAGCTCTTTCTGCGCTCTCTGCCGGCTGTGATCGCATGCAAAATGCTCGTATTTTTCGGAATGGGGATTTATAGGGGAATTTGGGGCTATATCAGTGCCAATGACGTCTCCCTTCATTTAAAGGCTTCCATCATAGGGACGTTGGTCTCGATGCTCGCTCTGACCGTTATTTATGGATTCGGGGAATTCTCCAAGGGAATATTTGTCCTTGATTGGCTATTCACCACTGGTCTTTTGTTGGGTGTACGAGGTTCTTTTCGGTTGTTTATTGAAACCCAGAAACGGAAAACCCTGTCCGGTGAAAAAGTGGTCATTTATGGTGCCGGCAGGGCAGGGGAGCTGTTGCTGCGGGAGATATTGAACAACAAGAATCTTAAGGTTGTTCCGATCGGTTTTGTCGATGACGACGAACTGAAAAAAGGTAGAAATATTCAAGGTTTTCCGATCATAGGGACATTCGAAGAATTCAAACAGAATTATCAGCAGCACCAGATCAAAGGGATGCTTATCTCGTTTAACAATCTGAATGGTCATAGTCACCTGGTCCTGGATGCGGCCAAGAATTTTTGCACACGGTCGGGACTGTTTTTGAAACGGTTCCAGATCGAGTTGCAGGATGTCGATCTGTCAAATAGCGAAATTGCGTTTGGTATTGAAAACCACATTCCGCAATAGATTCCAAGACAGCCTACAAACCCCCCGAATCCAGATTCTGATTCCGGTTGATGGCGCCCAAAGTTCTCTGCGGCCCATCACAAAATATCAATAAAAAAAATGATGCCTAAAATTCAAGAATTGATAAACAAAGGCGCCATAATACCTGATCCGCACAATGTGCTTATCGGTGATGAGGTGGATATCGGGCGCCTGGCCGGCAAAGGTGTTGCCCTATACCCGGGCACCCGCATTTTCGGCGCAAATACATTTATATCCGAAGGCGCGCAAATCGGCGCCGAGGGACCGGTGACCATTGAAAACTGCCATGTCGGTCCGCAGGTTGAATTAAAGGGTGGATTTTTTACTGGAGCGGTGTTTCTGCGCAAGGCGGTGTGCGGCTTGGGTTCTTATGTACGCCAAGGCACCATTTTGGAGGAGGAGGCCAGCATTGCCCATACCGTCGGCCTCAAGCAGACCATCCTTTTTCCATATGTGACCCTGGGCAGCCTGATCAACTTCTGCGATTGTCTGATGGCCGGCGGGACCAGCCGCAAAAATCACAGCGAAGTGGGCAGTTCATACATCCATTTCAATTTTACGCCCAACCAGGACAAAGCAACCCCATCCTTGATGGGTGATGTTCCAAAAGGGGTCATGCTCAACCAGTCCCCTATTTTCCTGGGAGGGCAGGGGGGACTGGTCGGCCCCTGCCGCCTGGCATTCGGGACTGTGGTGGCCGCCGGAACCATCTGCCGCAATGATCAACTGGAAGAAAACCATCTCGTATTCGGCACGAAAACCCGAAGCGGGAGCATCCCGTATTCGCCGGGTTCTTTTTTGGGCATTAAACGCATTATCAGCAACAATATTATTTACATCGGTAACTTGTCTGCGTTGCGCCAATGGTACCTGCATGTCCGATCTCTTTTCACCGGACCTGAGATGTCGCAGGAGATTCTGGATGGCCTCCATGCCGCAGCCCTCAATTGTATCGAAGAGAGAATCCGACAGCTGGCTCATTTAAGCCGAAAAATAGGAGAATCCGAAGGATCCAACGGCCGGCAACATGAGTTTGTCTCCCTGTGGCCCGAGGTTGAAGATTTTCTAAAGCGCTTGGCCTCTTTTGAAGGCTCGCCCAAGATACTGCAAGATTTCATCCAAGTTATTGAAAATAAAATCCAAATTATTGGAAAAGCATATCTGGGCGTTGTCAAAAGCTTGGAACTGCACGAATCCGCCCTGGGGACGCAGTGGCTGGAAGGCATTGTTCAGCAAGTGGTGGATGGCACGGCCGAGCGCTTGCCTTTCATCGGTAAATCCAAATCTTCTTTTCAATAGAAAGCTGCAGCATGGGCAAATTGTTCGGAACGGACGGCATTCGCGGTATCGCCAATACGTATCCCATGGATGTGGAAACGGCCGCCGCAGTGGGCAAAGCCATCGTTCATTTTTTCAGTGAAAGCTCTGATGGAAGTGGAAAACATGTGTTGATCGGGCAAGATACGCGCAGTTCCGGAGACATGCTGGCCCAAGCCGTGGCGGCCGGAGCATGTGCCGCAGGGGCGGATGTCTGGATGCTGGGGGTTTTGCCCACGCCCGGTGTCGCCCATCTGGCACGAACCGCGCATGCAATGGCCGCCATTATTATCTCGGCATCGCACAATCCTTATGAAGACAACGGGATCAAGGTTTTCAACGCAGATGGCTATAAATTATCCGATGATGCCGAAAGTGCCATCGAAGCATTGATCATTGAAGCCGGCAAGATTCCGAAGGCCGGGTCCCGGGATATCGGTCGCGTTAAGATGGTTTCCGATGCCAAAGACAGGTACCTTGCTTTTTTGCAGAAGGCCTCAAAACTCAAAAGTCTCAGCCATCTGTCCCTCATTCTGGATTGTGCCAACGGTGCCACTTCCCAAGTGGCGCCCGAACTCTTCGGCCAGTTGCGCACACATGCGTTGGCGACATTTTGTTCTCCCAACGGTTTTAACATCAACGACCAATGCGGGTCGCAATATCCTAAAAAGCTGGCCCAAGCAGTGGTCTCACAGAAAGCTGATGCAGGGCTGGCGTTTGACGGGGACGGCGATCGGCTGATCGCGGTGGATGAAACCGGCCACATTCTGACCGGGGATCAAATAATGGCCATTTGTGCCAAAGACATGCTGGAAAAGGACCTTCTCAAAGACAATGTCGTGGTCAGTACGGTCATGAGCAACATGGGGCTTGGATTGGCGCTCAACAAATTGGGCATCACGTTGCACATGACCCAAGTGGGCGATCGAAACGTTATGGAAAAAATGCGCCGTGAAGGCGCTGTGCTTGGCGGTGAGGATTCCGGACACCTGATTTTTCGTGACGTACATACCACCGGTGATGGATTGGTGGCCGCGATAAAATTGTTGGAGGCCATGTGCAGCAGCGGGAAACCACTTTCAGAGTTGTCACGGGTCATGACGGTCTTTCCCCAGGAACTGATCAACGTGGATGTCAAAATGAAGCCGGAGATCGAAAGCATTCCGGAAATCATGCAGGCGATCGCCGCTATTGAAAAATCATTGGATGGTCGTGGAAGGGTTCTGGTGCGTTATTCCGGAACTCAGAACAAGTGCCGGATCATGGTGGAGGGACCCACACCTGAGCTTACGCATGCATCTTGCGTGCAGTTGGCCGATGCGGTCCGGAGGGTGATCGGCGTGTAAACTCCTCTGATTCCACAATCCATTCTCTTAAAACAAAAACGCCCCTGTAGCTTGCTCAGCAGAGGCGTTTTTTGTTTTATTCGACTGGATTTATCGGCGATTGCCCAGGATCATGAGCAAATATTGGAACATGAGGATAAAATCCAGGTAAAGCTTCAATGCGCCCATGATGGATCCCTTGCGGACCACCGCGGCATCCAGGTCGGCCGGCTGGGAAAGGGCCATCATCTTGATCTGTTGCGTGTCGTACGCGGTCAGTCCTGCAAATATCAACACACCGATATAGCTGATGACCATTTGCATCCCGTAAGATCCCATAAACATATTAACTACCGATGCAATCAGGATACCGATCAAGCCCATGAACAAAAAACTGCCGAATCCGGTAAGGTCTTTCTTGGTGGTCCAACCGAAAACGCTTAACGCCAGGAATGAAGCGGCGCAGATAAAGAAGGTCGAGGCAATGCTTTCTCCGGTAAACAAGATGAGCAGCAGTGAAATGGTGGCGCCATTAAGCGCGCTGTATAAGAGGAACATGCCTGTGGCGGTGGCTGCCTGGAGCTTTTGGATGCGTGCGGCAAGTACAAACACCAAAGCCAATTCAGCGATAAAGAACAACCAGCGGGTCTGATAAACGAACTGCAGCGCTGCCTGGCTGGATACCACGAAATAGGAAACGACGCCGGTTAAGGCCAGGCCGAGCGCCATCCAGTTGTATACCCCACGAACGAACTCATTGACGCGTACCCGGACATCGGTCTGTTGCATCGAATAAGGTTTAGGCTGCATCAAAATCCTCCTGTTCAGGTTGTTTAAGACGAGGCCAATATAACCACAACCAACTTTCTTTTCAAGGTAAAAGCTGCTAATGTACCGATGTCACCAATAGCCGAAGGTTGAAAGCCATGAAACCGGACCAACTTTACCAGGAATTGAAGGCGCTGGCCGACAAGCTGAACCTGCAGGTATTGGAACAGAATTTCCGCCCAACCGGAATCCGAGTCAAAAGCGGCTACTGCAAATTTAAAGGATTGGATCACTGCATCATCGACAAAAACCTAAAAAAGCATCAAAAAGCGGATGTATTGGCCGAATGCCTTACGCAGATGTCTCTGGAGTCCATTTATATTATTCCGTCTGTCCGGGAATATCTGGATCGATTCCATACCGCAACGGCAGGCGAGCCGAGCTTTGACAATTCCGAGGAGGTCCAAGTACCTGATTAAAAGTTTACATAATATATCTTATCAGACATTGATGAGCCGGGCATAAATCAATTGCTTAAGTATGCTGGCTGGATCCAACAACCGCGACTGATTTAAAACGAACAGCGTCGAATAGCCTTGAACAATTCACTTCCCAAACAAATCTACACAATATCCAAGCTTACCGAAAAGATAAAACTTCACCTGGAAGAAAATTTTTCCATGGTTTGGATATCCGGCGAGATTTCAAATCTGCGCTCGCCATCTTCCGGTCACGCTTATTTTACTCTGAAAGATGATCGCGCGCAGATTGCAGCTGTCATGTTCCGCGGTCAACTGCGCCAGCTGAAATTTGATTTGCATGATGGTCAAACGATCATCGGTTTGGGACGCATAACCGTCTATGAGCCCCGCGGCACTTATCAATTCATTCTCGAATATGTTGAACCCAAAAGCGCCGGTGCCTTGCAGCTTGCGTTCGAACAACTTAAACGCAAGCTGGCCCAAGAAGGCCTGTTCGATGCCGCCCACAAACGAAAATTACCCTTTCTGCCTGGAACCATCTGCATCGTCACCTCGACCACTGGTGCGGTCATTCACGATATTCTCCACATTCTCGATCGCCGATTTAGCGGAGTTGCTGTTGAAGTCCTGCCGGTCCGCGTTCAAGGAGAAGGTGCTGAAGAAACGATCGTACGCGCTATTGCAGTTGCCAATCGCCGTGCACGTGCTGAGGTCATCATACTTGCCCGCGGCGGCGGCTCTCTGGAGGATCTGGCCGTCTTTAATTCAGAAAGTGTGGCCCGTGCCATATTTACCTCATCAATTCCGATCGTTAGCGCCATCGGCCATGAGACAGACTACACAATCGCTGATTTTGTGGCCGACCTGCGCGCGCCGACCCCATCTGCGGCAGCCGAACTGGTTGTGCCGGTCAAGGCCGACCTGCGCGCGCGCTGTGCTGAACTGCAAAGACGTTCTCGGGCCAACGTGTACAGAATCATTTCTCTTTATGGCCGTACGCTTCTTCAGCTCCGCCGCGCGTTGGTGCATCCTTACAAAAAGGTGCAGGAACTGCAGCAGCATACAGATGAATTGACCGAGAGGCTGCAGCGTGTTGCCCAATTGTATGTGCGGCATCAAAAGATGTATAAGGAAGAACTGCTGCACAAATTGTTGGTTTATAATCCAATCAATTATTTAAATAAAAATAAACTGAAGCTTGATCTAATTCGGTTTAAGCTCTCAGAACGCATGAATAAGTATATGCTCAACAATAAAGGATCTCTTTCAGCCCGGCATGCCGCTCTGATGGCTTTAAGTCCCCAGGCTGTGCTTGAACGAGGATATAGCATCACGCGCACACCACAGGATCACAGGGTGGTTACAGATGCTGATACCATTTCCGAAGGCCAGGTGTTGGAGGTTCTTCTCAATAAAGGTAAATTGAATGTACGTGTGAATTCTCGTGAGAAATAGACTTTGGCCAGTTTCTGCTTGATTCATGAGGCTTAAGTGCTACAGTCGGACGCCTGACTGTTTTGTAAAGGCTAGAATTATGACTGAATTGTCCTTTGAAAAAGCGATGGAACAGCTTGAACAAATCGTTCAAGAAATGGAATCGGGTAAACTATCGCTCGAAAACGCGCTCAAGAAATTTGAAGAAGGCATTAAACTATCCCGCTTTTGCGCTCATAAATTGGAAGAAACCGAAAAAAAGATCACTCTGCTCATTGAGAATGCCGATGGCTCTGTCAGGGAGACCCCCTTCGATGCAGATGTTGAAGAAAACCGAAAATGATGATCGCCCTCAAAACCTATCTCGATGATCATAAGTCTGCCATTGATGCAGCCTTGATAGGTTACCTCAGGCAGTACAGCCTTACCGACAGGATGCTGCGTCCGTTGGAATATGCGATATCGGCCGGTGGCAAGCGAGTCCGCCCTATCCTTTGTATATCGGCCTGTATTGCGGTTGGCGGGCAAGCGCGCAAGGCAATGCCGTTGGCATGCGCATTGGAAATGATTCACACTTACTCTTTGATTCACGACGATTTGCCTGCTTTGGACAATGACGATTTGCGGCGGGGAAAGCCGACCTGCCATATACAATTTAATGAAGCCACCGCCATATTGGCTGGAGACGCTTTGCTGACAATGGCCTTTGAGGTAATCGCAGAGGCCGCTTCGGATGCGCCCGATCCCGAGGCAAAACTGTGGCTGCAGATCCTTCGCAGTGTTTCCGAAGCCGCGGGATGTCGCGGCATGATAGAAGGGCAGGCGCGTGATTTGGGTTTCGAAGGCATCAAACTGAACAGGAATGATCTTGAAAGCATGCACCGCTTGAAAACAGGCGCGCTAATCAATGCATCCGTCCACACGGGTGCATTGATCGGCATGGGCTCTGATCAACAAATCGAGCGGTTGAACGATTACGCGGCCAACATCGGTCTGGCCTTTCAGGTGGTAGACGATATTCTCAACGTCACGGGCGACGCCTCTATCTTAGGAAAAGCGGTGGGCACGGACCAATCGCGACAAAAAAACACCTATCCCGCTCTATTGGGTCTTGAACAATCCGAACTATATGCCGCTGAACTCATCGATCGCGCCTTGCTGGCGCTGGAGATATTTGATAAGAAGGCTGACCCTTTACGGGCCATCGCTCGTTACATCTTGTATCGCAACCGCTAAGGAGTATCCAAATTGGGGCTGCTTGAATGCATTCACTCGCCAGTGGATCTGAAGAATCTGGAGCGTCAGGATTTGCCGCTGCTGGCAAACGAGATTCGCCGTGTCATTGTGGATGTGGTATCCCAAAACGGAGGGCATTTGGCGTCCAGTCTAGGCGCCGTGGAACTGGCCATTGCGCTGCACTATGTTTTCGATACCCCCGAGGACAAGTTGATTTGGGATGTGGGCCATCAAGCGTATGCGCACAAGCTGCTGACCGGACGGAGCGAACAGTTTCATACGCTGAGAAAATTCGGCGGCCTTTCCGGTTTTACCAAGCGCAGCGAAAGTGAATTTGATACCTTTACGGCGGGACACAGCAGCACGTCCATTTCAGCGGCCTTGGGCATTGTTTGTGCCAAGCGGCTGAAAGAACAGAGATCCAAAGTGGTCGCGGTCATCGGAGACGGCTCAATGACGGCCGGGCTGGCGTATGAAGCGCTGAACCAGGCCGGCGATCTTCATAAAGATCTGATCGTCATCCTCAATGACAATGACATGTCGATTTCGAGGAACGTAGGCGCCCTATCCTCTCTGCTCAGCCGCACCTTTTCGGGCCAACGCCTGCAGACATGGCGCAAGGAATTCGGAGAATTCCTCAAATCCGTGCCCAAGATCGGTGACAATATCTATCATTGGGCCAAACGCAGCGAAGAATCTTTTAAAACATTCATCACCCCCGGGATGCTTTTCGAGGCGTTCAATTTCGACTATTTCGGACCGATCAACGGCCACAATTTAAACCATCTAATTTCCATTCTGAAAAATATCAAATCTCTGCGAGACCCCGTCCTCCTGCATGTCACGACCACCAAAGGCAAAGGCTATGAACAAGCCGAAAAGAACCCCGTCTATTTCCACGGTGTGGGTTGTTTTGATGTTGCAACCGGAAACAGCACCGCTCCCCCTTGCGATGCCCCCACTTTTACCGAAGTTTTCGGTGATCTGATGGTCCAGTTGGCCGAAAGCGACGAAAGAATCATTGCCGTGACAGCCGCCATGCCGGAAGGTACGGGTCTGACCCATTTTGCGCAGCGCTTTCCGGAACGGTTTTTCGATGTGGGCATTGCCGAACAGCATGGTGTGACCTTCGCAGCAGGATTGGCCACCGAGGGCTTCCGACCGGTAGTCGCCATCTATTCCACATTCCTGCAGCGTGCCTACGACCAGATCATCCATGATGTCTGCATCGAAAATTTGCCCGTAATATTCGCCGTTGACCGTGGAGGCCTGGTCGGTGAAGACGGCCCTACCCACCATGGGCAATTTGATCTCTCTTATCTGCGCTGCCTGCCCAACATGGTCGTCATGGCCCCCAAAGATGAAAATGAATTGCGCCATATGCTGTTTACAGCCGTCAACCATGATGGTCCCATCGCGCTGCGCTATCCGCGCGGAATGGCCGCAGGTGTACCTTTGGAGGAACCGCAGCGCTTGATGATTGGAAAAGCGGAAATCCTGACCCAAGGTGATGATCTGATTATCCTGGCCATCGGGCGAATGGTGGAGTTGGCTTTGGCGGCGTATAAAAAACTCCGTTCGCTGGGGATAAAATGCACAGTGGTGAACAGCCGATTTGTAAAACCACTGGATGAAGAATTGATCATCAGCCTGGCCCAACAAGTACCTGCATTTCTCACCCTGGAAGATAATGCGCTTCAAGGGGGTTTTGGCAGTGCCGTCCTGGAACTCCTGAACGATCATGAGATCGGCTCGGTCAGAGTCAGGCGCCTTGGATTGCCGGATCACTTCATCGAGCACGGTTCGCCGAAAGAATTGCGGGCAAAATACGGATTGGATGTGGAAGGCATTGTCCGGGTTGCACAAAAACTTGTCCATATCGAAGTCCCTATCGCGACCGTCAGCGCAATAGCGCAGAATCATTAATATTAATTCACTCGGTTATGCCGATTAAAAAACGTCTGGATCTATTGATCGTTGAGAGGGGGCTGGCGGCCAGCCGGCAACGCGCCCAGGCCTATATCATGGCCGGCAAGGTTCTGGTGGATGACCAGCGGATCGAAAAACCTGGGACTGCCGTGCTTGAGGATGCATCGATCACTATCAAAGAGGACGATGCGGCCTACGTAAGCCGTGGTGGATATAAGCTGGAGGCCGCCCTTAAGGCTCTTGAATTCAAAGTGGATGGTTTGGTCTGCCTCGATGTGGGGGCGTCAACGGGAGGCTTCACCGACTGTTTGCTCAAGCATGGCGCTCACCGGGTGTACGCCCTGGATGTAGGGTATGGACAGCTTGCCTGGCAGCTGCGACAGGACCCCCGCGTAATCACCATTGAACGGACCAACATACGTTATCTGTCTGACAACCAACTCCCCGAACCAGTTGATCTGGTTACAATCGACACCTCCTTTATTTCACTCAAGATCGTAGTGCCCAGTGTGCGCAGATTCCTGAAACCGAACGGCCGGGTTCTAGCCCTGATAAAACCCCAGTTTGAAGTGGGAAAAGGCAAAGTCGGAAAAGGCGGTGTCGTAAAGGATGCCGAGCACCACTCTGAAGTGATTCGGGATTTATCCGCTTTCTTCCAGAACCTGGGGTTTGCCTGCGGTCCAGTGGTGCCCTCTCCCATTCTGGGCCCAAAGGGCAACCGGGAGTTTATTATCTTATTACTTGTCAATAATACTGTTTTATAATCAAGCATTTTTGAACTTGATTTTTTCAAGTTGCCCATATATCAATATGTTTTTCATGGGAGGGTAAAAGTTCCCTGTCTTCTTTAAGCGCTACCGATAGGTTCTAAAGTGCCTTGGCGTCTCCATTTGCAAAAAGGCGTTTATCGGCCCGCGAGCCCATTTCAGAACCCATCGAAGTCGTCGTAACGATAATCCCACCCACATCGGATCAGAGAGGAGCAAGAGTGATTCAATATGGCAGATAAGCTGAGAAACGTCGCCCTGGTTGCCCATGGTGGTGCGGGCAAAACATCGCTGGCAGAGGCTATGCTGTTCAAAGCGGGCGTTACAACCCGCCAGGGACGCGTGGAAGAAGGCAATACGGTGATGGATTACGAGCCCGAAGAGCTCAAGCGCCAAACGAGCATCAGCACCAGTTTCGGCCCCGCTCCTTGGAAAAAACATACAATTACAATCATTGACACCCCGGGCGACCAAAATTTCTTCACAGATACCAAACTGTGCATGCAAGCCGCAGATGCGGCGGTCGTGGTTGTGGATGCGGTGGACGGCGTCAAGGTACAAACCGAAAAAGCTTTTGAATTCGCGGCCGATTTCAATCAATCGGTATTGATCTACCTCAACAAAATGGACCGTGAAAGAGCCGATTTCGAACGTGCTTTCGAGGATGTGAAGCAATCCTTCGAATCGCCCAAGCCGGTGATTATCCAGCTGCCGATCGGTAAGGAATCCGATTTCAAGGGGGTTGTCGATCTGGTTTCCATGAAGGCTTACATCTATGACGCTTCCGGCAAAGTCAATGTTTCCGACATTCCCGCTGATATGCAGGAGGAAGCTGCCGCTGAACGCGAAAAATTGATTGAAAATGTAGCCGAAGCCGACGATACCCTCATTGAAAAATATCTGGAGGGTGAAACGCTTTCAGACGATGAAATCAAATCCACGCTTCGTAAGGGAGTCGTTTCCCGGACCTTTGCGCCGGTACTCTGTGGCTCGGCCACGAAGAACATCGGTGTCGATCTTTTAATGGATTTTGTCATCAATTGTCTCCCCTCCCCCCTGGATACCAGTCCACGTAAAGGCATCAACCCGGCTGGCGGCGGCGAGGTTGAAAGAAATCCCGACAGCACTGCGCCTTTTTCAGCTTTTGTGTTCAAGACGGTGGCCGACCCATATGCGGGACGGCTTTCAATTTTTCGCGTCGTCAGCGGCTCGCTTGGGGGGGATGGCACTTTTTATAATGCCACCAAGGAAGTCCGCGAACGTTATAACCAATTGCTGTCGATTGCGGGAAAAGAGCAAAAGCCGGTCAATGAAGCCGGTCCTGGTTCCATTCTGGCCGTAGCCAAGCTAAAAGAGACCACCACAGGCGATACCCTGTGCGCAGAAAACGCCAAAGTGAAATTTGAGACGGCCGGTCCGATAGCCACCCTGATCACTTTTGCGCTCCAACCCAAGTCAAAAGGTGACGAAGACAAAATTCTCTCCTCATTGAACCGCCTGCTTGAAGAAGACCCGGGACTGAAAATTGAACGCAATGCGGAAACAAAGGAAATTTTGTTGTCCGGCTCCGGCCAGGTCCATATTGAAGCCACTATCGAAAAGCTCAAGCGCAAGTTTAACGTCGAAGTACTTCTGAAACCGCCCAAAGTGCCATATCGTGAAACGATCAAGAAAAAGGTCCGTGTCCAGGGCCGGCATAAAAAGCAAACCGGCGGTCACGGCCAATTCGGGGATTGCTGGATCCAACTCGAGCCCTTGCCGCGAGGCCAAGGGTTTGAATTCGTCGATGCAGTCGTTGGAGGGGTGATACCCAGGCAGTACATCCCAGCAGTTGAAAAGGGTATCATCGAATCCTGCCAAAGGGGTGTGCTGGCGGGTTTCCCTTGTGTCGATTTCAGAGTGACGCTCGATGACGGCTCCTATCATGCAGTGGACAGTTCCGAAATGGCATTCAAAATCGCCGGCAGCTTAGCTTTTAAGAAAGCTTCCGAGCAGGCCAATCCTGTCCTTCTGGAACCTATCATGAAGGTTCAGATTACCGCCCCGGATGAATTCATGGGCGATATTATGGGTGATTTGAACGGAAGGCGCGGGCGCGTCTTGGGCATGGAAAGCGCTGGCAAGTATCAGGTGATCAACGCCGAGGTTCCCATGGCCGAGTTTTTGACCTATGCACCCGATCTGCGGTCCATGACCGGCGGCCGCGGGATTTTCACAATGGAATTTACACGTTATGATGAAGTGCCGGCCCAGTTGGCGGAAAAGCTTCTCGCGGAGATAAGAAACAAGAAGGAAGAGTAATCAAGAATAAAGGGGATATCGGCGAGCGCCTAAAAGGAAAATCAGCGCGGCCAACGACACTCCCTTCAGATCATTCGAGCTGAAGCACCTCCGGGTGGTTCAGCTCTTTTTTTAATAGGATCTTTTATTTCCTTGGCTTGTACACACCGTTTTAAGGCCGCAATGCCTGCCTGCACTCTGATCGAGCATGGCCGGTAATCCTCCTCTGGACTGGGGGATGAATCCAACGCTTTGGGACCAAACATGCTCGTCTTCCATGCACAGATAAACCAGCGCTTCCGGCGCATGAGTTGCAATCGTTTCGTAAATGCGGCGGTAAATCTGGATCCGCAAGGGTTTAAAATAGCGCATTTTGCCATCAAGGCCCGGAACGAATTCGCCATGGATGAGTTTGGATTGAGGGAAACGTTCCTGGACAACTGCTTGCAGTGCGGGCATGAATCGAAATGTTCCCATGCTAATCCATACAACACGATCGGCAGATATATGTTCAAACAATGAGTGAATCACCTGTTCATACTCTTTTTCACAACCCGGGTAGAGCACTATTGGATCGAAATGAAACGCCAATGGATATCCCCAGGACTCGCATTTAGCTGCTGCGCGTAAACGTGCCTCCAGCGAAGCGGTGCCGCTTTCATATTGCGATATGACATATGGTGTATTCAGTGACCAGGAAACAATCGTTTTTTGATTATGTTCCAAATTCCTGAGGGACTCCATCGCAGTGGTTTTGGTTTTGAGTTCCAAAACCGAACCTTCCTGACGTGCGAATCGCTCAACCAGTTCTGCGGTCAGATCGGACCATGACTCCCAAATCAGGCTATCTGTAAATTCTCCGGTGCCCACACGTAAGCAACTGTTGTTTTCAAAAGCTCGACCGAGCTCTTCCCACAAATCCTCGTGGTTGACAAAAAAACGCAGTAACGGCGGGTGAAAATAGCTTTGCAAAATGCAATAGGCGCAATCCATGGTGCAGTAGTTGCCGAAGTTTAAAATATGGTATCCACAGCACACATAATCGCGAGTCCCTGGGCAGCGGCGCAGAAAGGATCCTTGATTGCGGGTCAGCAAGAGTGTGTGTTTGCCCGCAAGGCAAGGATCATTTTCTCGCTTGAGTTTTTCATACAGTTCATTGGGATGTTGGAGCATGACCGGAGGAAGCCCCAAGCGCCTGATAAATTGTTGGGTTTCCGGTTTATCGGCAATGGATCGGTCAACGTACACATGTTGTATGGACATGATTGATAACTCAAGTGGCAATCTTCAGATTCGTGCAGCAGGAGGGGATAAAGAAGCTAAACGAACTTAAGCCGGACAATCAAAGGCACCAGTAGAATGATACAGATAATGACAATCCCTGGAGTCGTAAAATAGACTGCATACCATGGCTTGCCGACCGCACGCGCTCTTTTCAGTTCAGCCAAAAACCAATTGCCGAGAATGGAAGCGGCGATAAGAACGCAAACCATCTGAAGGATCGGGCCGATCTTTTCCATGGATGAAATTAAGTACCCTTTAGAAGCAGGGCCATTCGCAATGTTGTATAACGCCCGTCCTGCCATGGCCAAAACTTGGCAATGACGGTGCCTTCTTCAAACTCTCGTTCAAAAAGAGTTTGATTCACGCGGATCCCGCCTGTTTTGGAAGTAATGTCAAGATCACTCCGACTAGGCTGCTGCCCCTTGGGTTTCCGGGGGGCACCCAGAAAAGATGATAAAATCCGCTGCCATTCGGATAGTTCTTCATTGTTGAAAACCAGATCTATGAAATCGTTTTTAATGCATCTTTGTTCGATAACCTTAAGATGGCCGCAACTGTCGATGATTTCTTTTAAACGCATTTCTTTCCGCCCCCTTCCCCTTCCCCATCCATCAGCCGGACATGCAAACGTACCGATATGGCGGCTGAATCGTAAGCGAATATACGAGAATGGCTCCGGGTATGTCAAAGGAATTTATTGAAGCATCGAACCGCGTGGTTTCACGTGAAAACACATTCCATAGGGATGCCAACCGCAAATAGCCCCAACACCTGGATGCCGAATACCCTTGGTCGCTGTAAACTCTCACGCTTTGGGCAACGATTGGATCTGAATTTTATCTGTAATGAACGCGAAGAAACTGCCGCTGCCCATAGATGAAAAATACCATCCCAGATGGTTCAAACATGAGGAACAAATGATGATGCGCCAGGCAAACCCGCTAAACCAGGCGAACTCCGCTGAGGCAGGCCCCATAAAAGAATATCCGCGAGCGGAATTAAAGCACGCGATTTCAAACACGATTCCGCTTGGATTGGCAAACGTGTGGATGTGGCTGCCTTGAACGTTGATGCGATGAGAGGGGCGGGTCAATCTTTGTTGGCAATTGCGGCAAACGTACCAATTCTCTTCATCTTCGTTCTCGGCAACGTTTTCGGAATATGTTTCAAATCCAGGCTTTGCGGGTTGCACACGCCCGGTTTTATAAAGCAGGTCCAAAGATGTCATCGGGATCTGCCGAATCATGTTCGGCCTCATAGCCATTTGGGTTCCTAAAAATGCTTCCGATACTTCTTAAAACAATTCAAATAGTTGAGGAAGCGGATCGACCCGATCCTTGAGCCCCTTGCTGCAGCGAAAAAACGGCAGACGTTTGGATTTGACCCGTATCGTTGCGCCGGTTTTCGGATTTCGGCCGATGTAGGATCCATAGGACTTCACAAAAATGCTGCCGAAATTACGGATCTCCACTTTTTCACCACAAGCGAGGGCCTCCGCCATGCTATCGAAAAAAATATCAACGATTTTTTCAGCTTGCTGCCGTGTAAAACCGTTCTTGTCCTTCAGCTCATTCACAAGATCGGCCTTATTCATTTTCGCCTCCTTTTAAAATTAATTCAATATGTTTCAAAACACCACAATCTCAATGCAGGCATTCCGGCAATCAGCGCTTAAGAATGCCGCAAAAAGGCGAAACGAGAGCTGTTTAAAATCTGCCAACATTTTAAACGTTGGCGTTACCCTAAATACTAATACCGTTGGTCGAAAAAGGTTATTCGACTCAGATGTTGGCCATCATTAGGTGAGAGGAATGGTGCCTGGAGCCGGAATCGAACCGGCACGCCCGTTAACGGGCGAGGGATTTTAAGTCCCTTGCGTCTACCAATTCCGCCATCCAGGCGATCCAGCTCGTATGCGCTAGCAGCGAAAGGTAGAAGAATAGGAGGCTTTTACAGATAAGGGTCCCGGTTGTCAAGCAGACTAGGCGCTTTGCATGCGATTCCTTGCAGCCGCTTCCAATCAAACCTTTTAGGTCAGTCCGGCCCATTATTGCGAATCATCAAGGGCGCAGTTGTCGGCCCAACTTGAGTACGAGCCCTATGCGCGATCATCTTATTTGATCTTTGGGCTGGTTTGTCATAATAGGCCCAAATGGATGAAGACCATCAAAGGGGGATGAAAAGATGATCAAAAAACGATTGGGATTAACTCTGTTGTTGGTGTTGATGTCAGGCCTGTGTTGGGCCGATACCTGGGAACTGGACTTAAGTGCCGGCACCTCCCATATCTCCGGCGGAATACATTACAAATCCTTCTTGGACACTGGTTACTTAAAAGTGGGGGGCACAGGTGTCGTCACCGATGATGACGATACCGAATACAAATGGGGCAGCTTGGATGTGACCGCAGGCAGCGATACCCTGCGTCCTGGTCTGAACATCGATATCGGTTTGCGCGGCCTTTTGGGCAAAGCCGAAGAACCCGGAGTTTCCGGTGATGTCGGCGCAGTAGGGTTCACCACCGCCGCCGGATATCTTTTCCCGAGTGATGTGTTTCCAATTCCCCTCGAGATTTTCGGCAGTCTTACCTGGGCGCCCCGCCCTTTATCATTTCGGGATACTGAAAACATTTTCGAAATCAACCTGGGTATCGGCCTGCGTCTGATCAAAAATGCATCCATCATCGCCAGCTACTCCTATTATCACCTAGAGATGGAATCCGACACCGCCGATTGGAGCATAAATGACGATGTTTTTAAGGCCGGACTGATGCTGCGATTTTGATTATGAACATATGTTTCCGAGGGCTCATTCTTCGCAAGCCATACAGCGGGAGGCGGCAAAAAGCGGTCTATAAACCTTCAGCGCGATCTCTTCAAATTCGGCTGTAAAAGGGTTTATAGCACCAATGCAGCGCAAATGATAGGCATCTTGGGCTTCCCCAGGAACGAACTCATTGCCGCACCATTTATTGACCGCAGCGGCCAGGGCTTCTTTGCGGGATTGTTGATTGACGATGAACCGCTGTGCAAATTCGAAGCTGGTTCGATTAAGCAAGAGCAACGGTTTTTGCACCCCCAGCCAGAAGAGATCCAAGTACTCGCGCAATACCCGATCCGGTTTTTCGACCTGTTCAAAATGCCACACGGCCTCTTTGCAGATAAAAATGCTGGTCTTCGGCAATCCGGTCGCCGGGGTTGCCAGTAACGCAAGATGAAAAAGGAAAGTTTTCAGCAAATCAGCGGGGCGCGCTTTGGCCATGCGCCAGACAATACGTGCATGACCGTACAGTTGATCTATGTTACCGTAAAGGAAATAAGGATTTAAGTCGAGTTCCAGCGGTTCACTGCGGGGCATCTCTTCAGGCAGCAACGCTGCCATCGTATTCATAAAAATGCGGACCTCGGCGCTGAGTTCTTGATAGAGGACTTTTCCTACCGTGCCGTGCGGCAAAATCCCCGAAGCGCTCAAAGCCGGATAGATCTGATCCGGCGAAGCTCCTCCTAGAACACCTTCCAGTATGCGTTGACCGATCTTGTAGCGGCCTAGTGGTTCCAGCACAAAGCTTTCGCGATCCTCTATTGTCTCGGGATCCTCATGGAGAAATACGCCCAGTCGGTGTTCTAATAGATAGCGCGCCGGATGGGCAAAAAAGGAGGCCAACTGCCCCCACTCGCATTTTTTCCAACTTTCCGGGGGGGCTGATAGGGGCTCCGCAAAGAGTAAAGGCTCGCTCTTCGGCGTCATTAACCGTTCGGCAGCCGCTTTGTTTTCAAGGGAATAACTGAATAGAAGCGGATTTTCGCCATTGAAATAAGATGGCGAAAAACTTTGCAGCAGATGGCTGACGACAAACTGGTCGGCGGAAATACCCAAGCCTTCACTCACATACTCCACCATTTCATCAACCAGGACGGATGGCGGGATCGGCGAATTGTCCTGAATGTTTTGGCCGACATAGCTGATGTAGAACGCCTTTCGCGCGGATATGAGCGTTTCGAGAAAGAGATAGCGATCGTCATTGCGCCTGGAGCGATCGCCGAACCTTGGTTCCTCTGTGATCAAATTGAACCTGGGATCATGCTCTTCGCGAGGATAGGCGTCATGGTTCATGCCGAGCAAGCAGATCACTTGCGCAGGGATGCTGCGCATGGGAAGCATTGCACAAAAGGTGATGCCGCCGGACATAAAGCCGGAATCATAAGAAAGCGCCATCAGCACATCTTTGATATGCTGGCGTATCACCTCAAAAGCGATCGTGCGGCCATCGTCGTTGTCCACTCCGACCCGTTGGAGTTGCTCGATCACGCCATGCAGGATCTGCAATTCATATTGTATTTGCTCATCCACCCTGAAGAGGCGGTTGAGAACGTCCATAAGGCGTCTTTTCCAGCCCTTCAGGGAATCCGCAACGGCAAGCTTCTCAAGGACTTCGTGGAGAGTTTCGGCAAATGCGACCAGGCCGCCCAGAATGCGCGTCTCCCCTGCCCCAATGCTATCGTAAGGCAATACCCCGGAGAACAGCTGCATATCGTCAGCGGCCATTGCATAGCCCAGGACGAGCCGATCCAATCCATAGCGCCAGGAATTTTCTTGGGACCCCGGCAGATCATGGCGCCTGCGCTCAGCCGCATCCCACCCCCAGCGGATGCCCGCTTGACGGATCCATCTTTCCAAAATCGGCAAATCCGCTTCAGTCAGGCCGAATTGCCGGCAAACGGTACCACATTCAAGCAGCATCATCACACGCGAGGCTTCGAAACGCCTATCGACAAGATCAAGAAGCCTGATGAAACATTCGATCACGTCACGGTCCTGCGAGATGTTCTGGTCGGCAACCGAGAAGGGAAGGTTGATGCGCGAGTTCTCTCCTGCACCGAAGACGGCATGGATATAGGGCGAATACATAGCGATGTCGGGAGTCATCACCAGGATGTCCCGGGGCTGAAGATCAGGGTCACCTTCCAACAAATCCAGCAACTGGTCGTGGAGGACCTCCACCTCCCGCATCGGACTATGGCAGCTGTGGATCCGCAGTGATCCATCCGCCTTGGCCGGAGTGGTTTCAATCTGTCCTGCGGATTGCGGCCGATCCACCAAATCGAGAATGTCCTGTTGTATCCGTCCCAGGAGGCTATCGACGCGGTTGTCGATGAATTCATCGGTCAGGTTGGCCTGAAATTGATAAATGCGATCAAAAAAATCTTTTCCCAAATGCCCCAGGGAAGCCAGCAAACGGTTGCCGCGGTCAAGGTGCAGTTGTTCAAGCGGAGGAGATTGTTGCGGCTGGCTCGCACGCATGCGCACCATCTGGTGATCGGATAAGATATCAAACCAGTAATGGCGGCATGGGTTTAACAAGAAAAGATAAACCGGTATGCGGCAAGCCAGCGCCTCAAGGACTTCCAGATGAAATGGCGGCAAATGCGAAATGCCGAAAACAGACAGCCCCGCCGGCAATCGTTCCCTGGCAATAGACGTACTCAGGTCGGTCAATTTTCGAACCAACCTCTTTTGCAGAACCGCACGGTGGGGGGTGGGTGTATGTCTCGCAAGCTCCCGCCACAAGACAGCCTGCCATGCAGCATTTGGGCTATTGGGAAGTATTGCTTGGTTTCTTTCCCACCCCACTAGTAGATCGGATCTGTAGACAGCGTATTGATCGAATGCAGCGGCGATCTTGCGGGCCAGTTGGTATAATTTCAAAGGACGATGCTGATTGGAAAGATAGCGACGCAAAGGTTCGAATTCCGGAAGCTCCAAAAGGTCTGGCAAGAGGTACAGAATGCGAAAGGTCAGTACGTGCGGTTCATAGGGATAATATTCCGGCAAATTCCCGATAATTTGAGTGTACAACCTTTCGAGCAAGGCATTGGGAAAAGGAAAATCGATATTGGTGCAAATGCCGTTGAATCGGGCGACCGTCATGGACAGCCAGCGTTGCATGCCCTTGCTTTGCACCATCACGGTTTGCGGCTGAAGCGGATGATACTGCGCGCCGGCCGGCACAGATCGCAGGACATCGGCCAGACGGCCTGCCAAGACCTCCAGTCGATTGCCTGTAAAAATGTGAAATCCGGAAGTCATGTCATCCAGGAAATCGCTGGAGACAAAAAATACCAGTTGGAATGGAATCGCATACATTCAGTCCTTTAAGCCAATTGAACCACTTTCTTTACCAGCTTCTCTATGCCCACGGCAATATGTTTGATATCCGGTCCCAGCATGTAGGCAGGTGTGGTAACGATCTTATGGGTTTCGTCCACACAAATCTCGTCCACTTTGCAGGAGTGGTGTTTGGCTCCCATGGCTTCAATGGCCGCCGCAGTCCCTTTATCCGTGCCGATGGTCAGCTTGGGATGACAGGCGGCCAATGCCTTGGCCACGGTGGCCGGCGCTATGCAAAGTGCGCCGATGGGTTTCTTTGCCTCAACCATTTCGTTCAAAAGACGGTGCACTTCAGGATGGACTTTGGCTTGTGGTCCTGCAACGGCAAAATCGCTTAAGTTCTTGGCCGCCCCAAACCCTCCGGGAACAATCAAGGCGTCTATTTCCTCTGCATTGACCGTTTTCAAATCCACTATAGCCCCACGCGCAATGCGCGCCGATTCCACCAGCACATTGCGCTTCCGGTCCATCGAAGATTGATTCGTATGATCGATCACATGCGGCTGATCCATGTCCGGAGCCATGCACATAATCTGCGCCCCGGCTTGGTCCAGAAACAACAAGGTAAGTACCGCTTCATGGATTTCGGATCCGTCGAAAACACCGCATCCTGCTAAAAGCACTCCCACTTTTTTTGCCATGGAACCTTCTCCTTTCCGGTAAATATTTGATTGTCGCTGTGTGGAGATCATTCAGTTCGCGTCCAAAACATGCTTTTCGGGAACAAAGCATGTGAACATGCCTTGAAAAACAATCTCGCGGTCGATCATCACCGAAACCGCCACCCAATTTTTCTTCCCCTGGACTTCTTCAACCCGGGCCTCGGCCACAACAGTTTCGCCCACCCGGACCGGTTTAAGAAATTTTACATCGGCAGCACCCAAAACCACATTGGGGTGGTTGACCGCGATCATGGCGGCATAATCAGCCAGCCCGAAAATGAATCCGCCATGGACCAGGCCGCTGCGATCGGCGGCCATGACGGAAGAGGTCAGCAATTCAATACGGCTGTAACCGCTATCGACGTGCAGGGGATGACCGCAAATGGCCGCGTCAATGCACTGATGCGTACGAATCTCCATGGCAAACCTCGCTGATGCATTATAGTTGATGCTGTCGTATAATTGGGCCATTATAAGCAAGGCCTGAAAAATAAGTCAAACCCAAGGAAGCATTCCCGTAGTCGGACTGAAGCCATTTTGAAAACGAGGAGATTCTTATGACCGAAATTATTATGGGGCGTTTGGACAAAATACGGGAAGCCATGGCTGAAAAAAAGATCGATGCGCTTCTGGTGCTGGTTGAAGAAAATCGCCGGTACCTGAGCGGCTTTACCGGAGAAGATCACCATTTCGATGAATCGGCCGGTGCCTTGTTAATCACTGCCAAAGAACAGATTTTGACTACCGATTCACGTTTTGAACTGCAGGCCGTACGAGAAGCGCCTTTATACGAAGTGACCATTTACCGCAATGGATTGGCCAAAGAACTGGTCGGCCTGACCGATCGGTTCAACATTCGCAGGTTGGGTTTTGAAAGTACGCGTGTATCTGTTCAGCAACACGATTCAATCCAGCAAGAATTTGCCGGCGCCGGACGCTCGGTGGATATGGTCCCGCTTGAAACTTTTGTGGAAAACCTACGCCAGATCAAGACACCTGCCGAGATTCAGCAAACCCAAAAGGCCTTGGAATTGGCCGAAGATGTTTTTCGCCATGTGGCCAAAATGCTGAAACCCGGCATGAGTGAAAAAAATGTCGCCTGGGAGATGGAAAAAGGGATGCGTCAGGCCGGCGCGGACAGCCTCTCTTTTCCTGTCATTATTGCCGCCGGTCCCAACAGCGCGCTGCCTCATGCCATACCCACGGAAAGGGAAATCAACTTGGGCGAGCCGATATTGTTTGATTGGGGTGCCAAATTGAACGGATATTGCTCGGATACCTCGCGAACAGTTACCCTTGGACCACCGGATGAGATGTTTTTAAAAGTCTACCAGACCGTCCTGGAAGCTCAGCAAAAAGCGATCACCGTCATTCAATCGGGCGCAAGCAGCAGGGCGGTGGATGCCATCGCCCGCGACCATATTCGCCAGCAAGGATATGAGGGCAAGTTCGGGCATGGGTTAGGTCATGGTACCGGCCTTGCCGTTCATGAAGCACCGCGTCTGAGCCCGTTAAAAGAAGTGACGCTTGAAAGCGGAATGATCGTGACGGTGGAACCGGGTGTTTATCTCCCAGAATGGGGAGGCATACGCATCGAGAATCAGGTCGTGGTGGGGGATCGAGGAGCCCAGGTGCTCAATCGCCTGAGCACCACCTACGATATAGGTAAGATCGATTAGAGCGTATGTTGTTGGCCCGCTGCCGGCGAGCCGCCGATCGTCATCATTGTCTCACGGAATAATTGATATCGAGCGCGCAGGTGTTCTATATGGACGATCCTCTCACAGAGAGGATCGTTGTCACCAAATCACAAATGGATCGTCAAAAATGCCAAAAGAGGCAAATACTTTTGATCAACTCTTGGATCAGTACCTCAACTACCTGATCGTTGAAAAAGGATTGTCGCGGAACACGGTCGAAGCATACGCCGGCGATCTGACGGGTTTCCTGACCCACCTTAATTCGCACGACATCACCCGCATTGAAGCGGCCGATACGGCCGTCATTCTAAAATATGTAATCGATCTGCGAAAAACAGGTCGTGGCGCTCGGACGCGTGCCAGGCACCTGGTAGCCGTACGTGGCTTTTTTCAATTCTTGACGCATTCGGGAAAGTTGAAAAATAATGCCGCTCAATTGATTGAACTTCCTAAAAGCGGTCTCAAACTGCCCGATATTCTAGATGTGGACGAAATAGAAAAGCTGCTGTCGGCGCCCGACCGGCAGGTTTCCAGAGAATTGCGTGACGCAGCCATGCTGGAGCTCATTTATGCCGCCGGATTGCGTGTTTCCGAATTGGTCGCTTTGCTCGTAAACGCTGTTAATTTAGAGGCTGGTTTCGTACGCGTTCTGGGCAAAGGGAGCAAGGAGCGCATTGTGCCCATTGGCCATAAAGCCATCGCCTGCCTGCAGGAATATCTTCTCCGGGGCCGTCCGGACTTGCTCAAAGACCGTCCAAGTCGTGCCCTATTTGTGGCTCGAGCGGGTAAAGCGATGACCCGCCAGGGATTTTGGAAGCTCCTGCGAGGTTATGCGCTTAAAGCAGGCATCACCAAGAAGATTACCCCGCATGTGTTGCGCCACTCATTTGCCAGCCATCTACTGGAAGGCGGGGCGGATTTACGTGCCGTTCAGGTGATGCTGGGTCATGTCGACATTGCCACCACCCAAATCTACACCCATATCGCGCAGAAACGCCTGATTGAGATTCATCATCAATTTCATCCGCGCGGTTGACCCGACCCCACTCCGAGATCACCACAGCGGAGTCCCCGCAGGTGCAATTGACAGTTGGAAGTTAAAGGGGTAGAAACCGGCTTCAGCATAATCCAACCGAGGAATCCGTCTATGCCCCAAAAGTTACCCCCTCACGCCATCTGGATTGGTGAACGCACGGAACTGCGGGCGGGTGCAACCGCATTCAAGGAGGCCGTTTCCAATGTCGGAAAGCCGATTTACATCGTGGCGCATGATGAAGGACCAGCGATAACCCATCACGGGACCATGGTTTGGGGAGAACCCTTAATATCCAATTTACCGAGCGAACATTTACTGGGATTTGCGCCCCCCCTGCCCCCTGCCAACCTGGGTGATCCCGAATTCAAAAAAGATCTCGGGCTACGCTATGCATATGTGGTTGGCGCCATGGCCAATGGCATCACCTCCGTTGAGCTGGTACGAGCGGCCGGTGAAGCCGGTATGATCGGTTTTTTCGGCACTGGAGGACTGCCTCTTCATCAGGTAGAACGCGCCATAGACCGTCTCAGCATGTACCGGGAGGTCTTCCCTTATGGTTTTAACCTCATCCACAGTCCAAGCGATCCGCAATTGGAGTCGGCTGTTGTCGATCTGTTTATCAGTCGCGGGGTTCAACTGGTGGAAGCATCCGCCTATTTGGCACTGACCCTGCCGCTGGTTTATTTCCGCGTCAAGGGCATCCACCAGAGACCGGATGGATGCATTGTATGTCCCAATCGGGTGGTTGCCAAAGTTTCGCGGGTGGAAGTGGCCAGTCGTTTTTTTGCACCGCCGCCACCCAAAATGCTGAATGAACTTGTTCGTCTGGGAAAGGTCACCCAAAGTGAAGCACAATTGGCCGGCCATATACCCCTGGCCCAGGAAATTACAGGAGAAGCGGACTCGGGCGGGCATACCGATAATCGCCCGGCGCTGACTCTGCTGCCCACTTTTTTGTCCCTGCGCGACGAAGCCATGCGCCGTTATCAATTCAACTTGAGGTTGCGCGTCGGTCTGGGAGGCGGGATCGCCACTCCCGAAGCGGCGGCTGCCGCTTTCGCCATGGGTGCCGCTTATGTGCTGACCGGTTCGATCAATCAGGCTTGCAAGCAGGCCGATACATCCCAAACCGTTCGCGAAATGTTGGGGCAAGCCGCCCAGGCCGATGTGGCGATGGCTCCGGCGGCCGATATGTTTGAAATGGGTGTTAAAGTACAGGTGCTCAAGCGCGGTACGATGTTTGCCATGCGGGCGGCCAAATTATATGAACTGTATAGAAATTACGATCATTACGATCAACTGCCGCAACAAGCGCGTACGACGGTCGAACGAGACTTTTTGCGATCATCATTTGAGCAGGCCTGGCAACAAACGAAGCTTTTTTTCCAAAAGCGCGATCCATCTCAAATCGAGCGCGCTGAACGCGATCCAAAACATCAAATGGCTTTGGTATTCCGGTCTTATCTGGGGCAATCCTCCATGTGGGCCAAAACGGGGGATCCCAGCCGGAAGATGGATTATCAAATCTGGTGCGGTCCTTCCATGGGGGCCTTCAACGCATGGGTAAAGGATTCATTTTTAGAAGATGTAACCCAACGCTGCGCTGCCACCATCGGTTTGAACCTGCTCTATGGTGCAGCCGGCCTGATCCGCTGCAGTTTGCTGAGGAATCAAGGGGTTACAGTTCCGAGACCGGCCGCCATTTTTAAGCCGATCACCATGGAGGAGATCGAAAAAAGGTTGCAGGCCTGAAATTGAGCTTAGCCGATGCCGATGCGCCTCAAAAAGTCTTGATAAAGCACGGTGATCGCCAAAAGCTGTGCACTTTTGACCTCGCCCGAGGCAATGAGGTCCGCTTCAGTTGAAATGACAGCCTCGGAGAAGATTTCCTGCTTTAGATGATTGTCGATTGAAAGGAGAGACATTATCGTTCGAATGCAATAAGCAAAGCTTTTCTTCGACGGTCTATATATGTAAATGTGATGTCGTTGATCCTGTTGGCTTAAATGGTTGCGTGGCTGGGATTGAATAGAAAAAAAGCCGTTCAACTTCAACCAGGTTGATAGATCGGCCAGAATCTGCAAAGCATCGGGAATCGTAAACTTCAGTTCACTGACCAGGTAGCCACCCAAATACACTTTGAAGGCCTCCTTCACATTAAATTGTCTCGCCACTCCGGATTGCAGTCCCCCCAGTGGATCTGGCGGCAGAAACTCACGGGACCAACGTTTCCATTTGGCTTTGTTGATGCCGAGCTTATGAGATAGGTGTTTGCTATCGAAGTAAATCATGTTTTTGGATAGTTATGAAAAGAAGTTGTTATACCTATTTAACAACTTTGCTTCTTTCCGTCAAGTCTTGCAAATGGTAGTACAATAGTTTAGTATCTCAAACTTGGACGGGTTTGTTGAGTTGTCGGTCTGTCGGTTTTTCTGAGTTTCTTGAAAGGTGGTTGGTTTTTCCTTTCAAATCAACTGACAAACGCGGTAAACCAACAAACCCGCAACCAGCTAACCAAGGAGCCCAACAAGAAACCTATTCCAGTGAATCATTGGAATAGATCTGGTAAAGTGAGTTGTTACCCAAGATGACAAAAACATCTTCCGAATCAATGGCCATTGCCATTATCGGCATCAGTTGCATTTTTGCCGAATCGCCGGATTTAAAAGCTTTCTTCCGCGTGCTGACGCGCGGCATCAATGCCGTGACCGATCCACCGCAAACCCATCGCCATCTTTGTGATTACTACGATCCGGATCCCAAAAAACCCGATCATATCTATTGCCAACGGGGTGGTTTTTTGCCGCGGATCGATTTCGACCCATCTGAATTCGGTATTCCCCCTTCCGCCTTGGAGGCCACTGATTCTTCTCAATTGCTCGGATTGCTGGTTGCCAAAAACGCTTTGGAAGACGCCGGTTATGGGGAAGACGGAAAGCCCTTTGACCGCGGCAAAACGAGCGTCATTTTGGGAGTGACCGGCACGCAGGAACTGGTTATCCCACTGGGGGCCCGGTTAGGCCACCCCATTTGGCGTCAGGCCCTGGCTGAAAACGGTATTGGCGAAAAGACGGCTGAGTCTGTAATCAAAGGTATTGCCGACCGCTACGTCTCCTGGCAGGAAAACTCATTTCCCGGTCTATTGGGCAATGTGGTCGCTGGTCGAATTGCCAATCGTTTGAACCTCGGCGGAACCAACTGTGTCGTAGACGCCGCCTGCGCCAGTTCCATGAGCGCTCTTCATATGGCCTTGTTGGAACTCAGCACCGGGCGGGCCGACATGGTCTTGAGCGGTGGAGTGGATACGATCAATGACCCCTTCATGCACATGTGCTTTTCCAAATCCCAAATCCTATCGGCCAGTGGCGACATCCGCCCTTTTTCGCAAAATGCGGACGGCACGGTGCTTGGAGAAGGCGTTGGTATCGTCGTGCTCAAAAGACTGACGGATGCCCGGCGCGACGGTAATCGCATCTATGCGGTGATCAGAGGCTTGGGATCGGCCAGTGACGGCAAATCTCAAAGCATTTATGCGCCGCGCGCCGAAGGACAAGCCACTGCCCTGCGCCGGGCCTATCAATACGCAGGCATTGATCCGGAAAGTGTTGAACTGTTGGAAGCCCATGGCACAGGCACCCGCGTGGGCGATCAGACTGAATTCAAAGCGCTGTGCGACGTTTTCAGCAAGCCTGCCGCGAAAGCCAAACGCTGTGCTCTGGGCTCGGTCAAGTCCAACATCGGCCATACCAAGGCCGCCGCCGGCACGGCCGGGCTGATCAAAGCAGCCTTATCCCTATACCATAAAATACTGCCGCCTACATTGAAGGCATTACCCGCCGATCCCAAGCTGGACCTTGAAAACAGCCCCTTTTATATCAATCATGCGTTGCGACCCTGGGCTGCAGCCCCGGCGAAGACGAGACGCGCCGGGGTCAGCGCCTTTGGTTTCGGCGGCAGCAACTTTCATGCAATACTTGAGGAGCATGCTTCCGAAAAATGTGAGCCGTCTTGGGACGGGAGCATTGAAATCGCGGCCTTTTCCGACGCCACCCCGCAGGCGCTCGCCGAGCAGGTGAAGCAATGGACGCAATCGATCCAACAGCAACCCCGGGCACGAGAAATCAGCCGCCTGGCGGCGCAAAGCCGGAGCCGCTTCAACAGCCGGGATAACCATCGGATGGTAATGGTTTTTACCCCCAACGATGCGGATCAAGTGCTTCAATTCTGTCAACGGGCCGAACAGCGTTTGAAAAGCAATAACGGGGCCGGTGGACCCTTCGTTGATCCGATCTTCACCGGCAGCGGTGCCCCCCCGGGTGGTATGGCTTTTCTATTTCCGGGTCAGGGATGTCAATATGTGGGCATGGGACGCGATCTAATCTGCTGCTTTCCAGGCAGCCTGGAGACCCTCCAAGGCGCCGAGCGTCACTTTTCTGAGCCCTCCCCTCTATCTGAATATATCTTTCCGTGCATGATCGGCGACAGCGCAGATGCGGACCGGCTTCTCCGAAGAACGGACATCGCCCAACCGGCCATCGGAGCGGTCAGCACGGCGATGCTCGAAGCCCTGAGATATTTTGGAGTCACCCCACAAGCCGTTTGCGGTCACAGTTATGGCGAACTTGTGGCACTGCATGCGGCCGGGCGGATCAACCGCGAGACTTTGTGGCAGCTCTCAATCGCGCGGGGACGGTTCATGGCAAAGGCCGGCGATGGTCGCGGGAATTCCGGCTGCATGCTGGCGGTCACCGCGCCTGTGCAAGAATTGGCGCAACTGGCCGGTTCGCTTGAGGACGTCGTGTTGGCCAATCGCAACAGCCCAATGCAAGGGGTTCTATCGGGAGCAACGCCCGCCATCGAGAAAGCTGAAGCACTATGCCATCAGAGAGGCTGGAACGCGGTTCGTTTGCCGGTGGCAGCCGCTTTTCACAGCCCTCTAGTCGCGGCTGCGCAAATTCCTTTTCAAGAAACGCTGGATAGTGTTCAGTGGCACTCGAGCGCCATGACCGTCATGAGCAACACCAGCGGAAAAGCCTACCCCTCGGACGAGACCGCCGCCAAGCGTTTGCTGGGTGCACAATTGGCGCATCCGGTCGATTTCGTTTCCAACATCGAACACTTGCATGACCATGGCATTCATACTTTTGTCGAAGTCGGACCCAAATCCGTTTTGACGCGCCTGGTAGAGGCCATTTTGAAGGGACGCCCATTTCAGGCCGTTGCTTTGGATCATTCCGCCGGGCGGGAATTCGGCCTGGCCGATCTGGCGCGCACCCTGGCCCATCTGGCGGCTTTGGGCCATCCATTCCTCCTTGAGCGCTGGGAAAAACCAACGTCCAAGGCCGCTGCCCCGCGCATGCGGATTTCTATTTCCGGCGCAAATTATCGCAGCGCACAAGCGGAGGCGAAAGCAACCGAGGCGGAGTCCCGGCAGCCCGAAAAACGGCCTTTTCCCGGAATATCCGAAATCATTTCCACCCAGCCGGCCAATGGACCGACCGAAAAAGCCGCCGCATGGGGCGCGGCTTCATATCCAATAGCGGCAGACCGATATGGCCTGCAGGCAGAGCGTGACACAATGAACTCCCCAAACAAAACTTTCTTGGCCCAGGCCCTGGCCGCGGTGCAACAAGGACTGTCTTCAATGCAGGCCTTGCAGGCCCAGACTACCCAAGCCCATCAAAAATACCTGGAAGCCCAAACGGAGGCCAACCGGACCCTTCAGCAGATGATTCAGAGCACCCAGCGCTTGGCGGCTGCTGCCATGGGTGATCCATCCGCTCTCGGCGAGATGGTTATGCCTAAAGGGCCTTCATCATTTAACAAGCTGCCGCAAACCGACCGCATCGATTTTCAGGTCGCTGCACCCCAGACTGCGGTTTTGCCGGACAGCCCTTTAGGCCTGCCACCAAAGCAGGATGCTGGTAACGCAAACCTCCCCACAATCCCTTCAGAACGGTCCGCTTCGAACAGCGCAACGGCGCAGCCCACATTTTTGCAAGTCCCTGTGCCCGATTCAGTTGCGGCTGCACCATCCGGCGCATCCGAAATTCAAAATACGTTGATCCAAATTGTCAGCCAACTGACCGGCTACCCCGAAGAAATGCTGGGTCTTTCGATGGACATCGAGGCCGATCTGGGCATCGATTCGATCAAGCGAGTGGAGATCTTATCGGCCCTGGAGGAGCAATTGCCGCACTTGCCCAAAATCACACCCGACCTTGTGGGCACTTTGAAAACTTTAGGTCAAATCTGCAACTATCTTTCCTCACAGCCCCTCGCCGCACCGGCGCAACCCGGCGGCCTGAACGCCTGCAGGCCTGACCAAAATGCGGCTGCAACATCCGGCGCATTGGAAATTGAACGCACATTGGTGCAAATTGTCAGCCGCTTGACCGGCTATCCCGAAGAGATGCTGGATCTTTCGATGGACATCGAAGCCGATCTGGGTATCGATTCGATCAAACGGGTGGAGATCCTATCGGCCCTGGAAGAGGAATTGCCCCATCTGCCCAAACTCACCCCCGATATGGTCGGCGCCTTGAAAAGCCTGGGGCAAATTTGTCAATATCTTTCCGGCCCGGTGCAGCTGGACACCCACAAGTCATCGCCGCATGCCGCCACCGGCAAGCAGGCTGACCCACCCGGCACGCCCCCCTCACAGGTGGTACGATATGAGATCCTCCCGTTTGCTTTGCTGGACAGGCCCGCCGAAAGCGTACGCTTTTCACCGGGGCAGAACCAATTTGTCGGCATCGTCTGCCAAGATCTGAATTGGGGCCGGGCGATCATGAAAGCCCTGGAGCAATTGCACTGCCCGGCCAGGATCCTGGACCGGGATACTTTTTCGTCCCATGATCCATTGGCAGGCTTGGTCATTTGCGCACCGATGCAGCCCTGGCATGCGTTTGAGTGGGCCCAAACCTGCGCGCCGCATCTAAACCAGGCCGCCGGTGACGGACAAGCTCTGTTCTTCACTGTTACCCGATTGGACGGTGCGTTCGGTTTGAAGGGCCGGCCCTTGAACGATCCTGAACAGGGCGCTTTGGCCGGATTGGTCAAAACCGCCGCGCTGGAATGGCCTTCAGTGCGCTGTCGCGCTCTTGATGTCGATCCCGATTGGCAGGATATAAGAGCGGCCGCACACGCCGTTGCGGTGGAATTGACTCAACACCCGGAACCGGAATTACTTGAAGTCGGCCTGGGACCAGAGGGACGCACGGGAATTCAAATGGTGCGAGCGGATCTCACACCGACCGTTCCACTCCATCTTGCACCTCAGGATGTGGTGATTGTCACAGGCGGAGCACGCGGCATCACGGCTGCCGCCGCATTGGCATTGGCCGATCATACGCCTTACACGGCTGTCCTCGTTGGACGATCTCCACAACCCGAGCCGGAACCGGATTGGTTGACCTCCTTGCATGAAGAAGGCCAAATCAAAAAGGCCATTTTAAGCCACGAACTCACAATAGAGGAAACGCCGTCCCCCAAGGCAATAGAAAAGCTTTATCGGAGATGGATGGCCAACCGTGAAATGCTGCGCACGCTGGAATCTTTCGATCTTAAGGGAATCCGCGCGGTATACTATGAATTGGATGTACGCGACGCGGATGCCATGGCATCCACCATAGCGCGTATCCGGCATGAGGTGGGCTCTGTCCGTGGGGTGATACACGGTGCCGGGATTCTTGAAGACCGCCTGATTATAGATAAAACACCCGAACAATTTCAGGCTGTTTATGATACAAAAGTTAATGGGTTGCTTTCATTTCTGGAAGCCACCAGTTCGGATCCTTTGCGCTACCTCATACTATTTTCATCGATCAGTGCCCGAATAGGCAACGCAGGACAGGCCGATTACGCAATGGCCAATGAGGCGCTCAACAAATTGGCTGCCCAACAAGTCCTGGAAAGACCTGATTGCAAGGTGGTCTCGATTAACTGGGGTCCCTGGGACGGTGGCATGGTCACATCCTCATTGAGGCGCAATTTTGAAAAAAAGGGCGTACAATTGATTCCCTTGCGCGCTGGCGCGGCAGCCATGGTGGATGAAATGAGACATCCACATAGCAATCGGATAGAGGTGGTGCTCGGCGGACAACCTGCCACCCAAATAGTATCAAAGCCAATAGAACGGGAAGAGGCTGTCGAACGCACTGAGATCCTAGTCCAGGCGATCGAACGTGAAATCGATGCCGCCCGTTGCCCGGTCCTGCAGTCTCATCAGCTGGGTGGGCGGCCTGTGGTTCCTCTGTCCTTGATTACCGAATGGCTTGCTCATGGCGCCCTGCATGCCAATCCGGGATTGATGCTTCACGGCATAGATCACCTGCGTTTGCTGAAGGGCATTACACTAGGTCAGCATAAGAAGATGATTCAGTTGATGGCTGGCAGCATCAAACGCAATGGGCCGGTTTATGAAGTAGAGGTTGAGGTCCGGGACGCCCGGAATGGCGGCAGACTGGTTCATTCCAGGGCCAAGGCTATTTTGACCGATCAACTGCCGGATGCACCGCTGTTCGAAGAAAACGGCCATTTCAAAGCAACTTCAGGCCTTCGGCCTTTGCATGAGATCTACGATCAGATTCTTTTCCACGGAGAGGCCTTGCAGGGAATCGAAAAAATTGTTCGCTTGGCGAACAGCGGCATGACTGCGCAGCTTCGTTGTGCGCCCTCGCCTGAACAATGGCTGGATGATCCCATGCGCAGCCGTTGGATCGCCGATCCGTTGGTTCTGGATTGCGCCTTCCAGATGGCCATCATCTGGTGTTACGAACAGCAGGGATTGGTCTGTTTGCCAAGTTACGCCGATTCCTATCGTCAGTACCGCGATCGCTTCCCCGCGGATGGCGTGATCGCCGTATTGGAAGTGATCAAGGCCACCGACCGCAAGATGGTGGCTGACTTTACGTTCCTAGATCAAAGCAGGAGGGTTGTGGCGCGAATGACCGGGTATGAAGCCTTAATGGACCCTGGCCTATTCAAAGCGTTTGGTGTCAAAGCTGCCTGATTTTGGTTTTTGCTTGACAAATTCCACCGCTTGCTGAAAATTCATCGTATCCCGGAACTTGAACATGGTTAAGTTGACACGGATAATTGCATTCAGAGGGGGCATCTTTGGATTGTGCCGCCTTGAAGCGGGGCAGACTTATGAAGGAACAATTGAGCTCATCCCATCCTCTAGAAGCGATTGCCAGCAAGTTCGAAACCCACGAGGGACGGCTGCACCCCAATACGGCTGAAAAGATTCTGCACCATCAGAAGCGTGCGGAACCATTGGCCGGCGGTGCACCATGTCCTGTCCTATCACCCCAGCTTATTCAAGCCCCAGCATTGCTAATTGATAACGAACTGCGCATCGTTTGGCAAAACGAAGCCGCCAAAACTCAGTTGTGGCGGCGGCCTGACATCAGTGAAGGTGGAAATGGCGCCCATCTTTTCGATTGGCTGTTGAATCCCGAGTTCAGGCGCACAGTCATCAACTGGCGGGAATGGTCGCTGTTTTTTATCAGACAGACCCAACCATTGATCACCCAGCAGGAACTGCAGCGCCTCATTGAGCAACGCGATGAGGCTGAACGCGAGCTTTTACAATCCCTGCTGAATGATCCGGAAACGGGGGGCGGAATCAACACCTACCCGAATGGGGTGCGCCAGATTGTCAGGGATGGATCGGCCGACACGAATTTTTGTGTGGTGGGAACCACTTTTGATAAAGGCCGGCTACTGGTATTTGAAAAAAGTTCGCCGGATGTCGCAGGGCAGACCACGGCCAAAAGGGCGGATCTGCAGCAGCGCTTTGCAGGTATTCGACAGCATCCCGGTCCGGTAAAGAAGACATTCTATGCGCTCGCCGCCCGGCTCAACAATGCCGAAACGTTGAGGGCCGAAATGTTGGATGAAGACTATAGTCGCCTGCTTCACCGCTTATGGGAGGATGCCATTGAAACCATGGAGCAAAATAGCGGCATCGTCGCTCAATCTGCGGGTGATGCGCTAATGGGCTTTTTTCTGCCGGCCGACCAATTTGAACACAACCCGCTGTCTGCGATCCAATGTGCCTTGGAGCTCAAAACGCGCATGAGCGAACTGGGCCGTGAATGGAAAATCCGCAAAGGCTGGCTGCATGATATCGAGTTGAACATTGGGATAGATGCCGGCACTGAATACTTGGTGAGCTTGTCATCGGCTTTGGGGGAAAACCTGATTCCATCGGGTGACGCTGTGCAGGTGGCCACATATCTGGCCCGCCTGGCCCTCAATGGTCAAATCTGGACCACCAAGGCGCTTATCAATCAAGTGCCTTCTAATGATTTGAAAAGTATCAGTTTCGGTATTTTCCGCAACGATAACAACCGCCAGACCTTTATCGCCAAAAGTTTTTTGCGCATCCGTGACGTATTGGAAAACGTCAATTTTCTTTTGGACGCCAAGGCCGATTTCGGAGCCCGACCGGTCACGCAGATATTTGATCGAATGGCTCATGCCCAGTGATCGGATACTATAACAATACCTTGATGTTTGTACGGTTGCGCCCTTCCCTCTTCGAGCGGTAAAGCTGCTCATCAGCCTGATCGATCAGTTGTTCCATTGTCATGCCTAAATCTTTCTTTTGGGAAAAATTAGCACATGCGCCCCCGAAGCTGGCTGTTATTTCCAAATTGTTCTGCCCGCATGGGATAGGCATTTTACTGACGGCCACACGTACCCTTTCAGCCACCCTTTCCAAACCCGCACCACCGGTCTCGGGCAGTATGATTAAGAATTCCTCCCCGCCAAAGCGAACCACCCAATCGATTTTCTCTCTGATTTGTTCCATAATGCACTTGGCGAAACTTTTCAGAACCAGATCGCCTGCCTGATGTCCGTAGGTGTCATTGACCTTTTTGAAATGATCGATATCCGTCAGCACGACGGAAAGTGCATGGTTATAGCGCAAAGAGCGGCTCAATTCCTGAGAGAAACGTTCGCCAAGATAGGTCCGGTTAAAGCAGCCGGTCAGTGGATCGGTAATCGATAAAAGGCGGATCTCCTCGTTGGCATTCTTCAATGATTGTTCCAGGCGTAAAATACGGATGCCCGTATTGATCCGCGCGATCAACTCGGCCGGGTGGATCGGTTTGGTCAGATAATCGTCAGCGCCGGCTTGCAAACCTGAAACGATATCGTTTTTTGAGTCCCGCGCGGTAATCAAAATAATAAAAACATATCCATCGGTCTTTTTTTCCCTGATCATCCGGCACAGTTGCGGACCGTTGATTTCCGGCATCATCCAATCGGTCAGAACAATGGGGCAAAACCGCTGGTCGAATAAGGAAAGAGCTTCCTTGCCATTTCCGGCGCTGATCACATCGAAACCGGCTTTATGCAAATATTTTTGGATCACGGCACGCGATACGAGATCGTCATCCACTACGAGTATCGGGAAGTCGTTGTCCATCGATTCACCTTACCATTTGGTGATGAAATCGGCTCATCCGGCAATTACGCCACAGGCGGCAAGATCTTCTAAAAGTAGAGGTAGGAAACGTCTACCAGATTTCTGAAAAACATGCAATCATTGCAAATGTACGAGGCCCGCCCTCTGCTGGACTTCCGGGTGAAAAGATAAATTGGGAAAGCCGGCGTGGATATCTCCTACACTCCGACCGTTGCCTTATACAGGATGGCCTTTCCATGTATTTCGTAATCGGTCACGGCTGCCGGTACGAAGACGGATTCACCTTTTTTGATTTCCAGACCTTTACTGCTGCCGGTCCAGATGAATTGAGCCGATCCCTCGATGCACAGCAGGATTTCGGGGATCGTGTCATGGGAATTAACGGCATGGGCATGGGCCGGTTGAACTTGTATCGAGGATAAGCGAAACTCTTCCGCATGACTGGGATAAACCTTTTCCCGTGGGCTGACCACTTGCGGCGTGATCACCTGCAGTGGGCGCGCTTCAAAATCAAGAACGCCCAAGAGCTCATCCACATCAATGTGTTTGGGGGTCAGTCCGCCCCTGAGCACATTGTCTGAGTTGGCCATAATTTCGATGGCTAACCCATGCAAATAGGCATGCAGCCGGCCGGCCGGCAAAAAAAGAGCCTGGCCGGGCTCCAATTCAATCAGATGAAGCAAGACAGGCGATAAGACGCCCATATCGTTCGGATAGGCATCATTCAAGTGGATCAGCCATCGATAGGCGTCGTTTTGATGCTTGAAAGGATCTGCGGCGAATACCACCCGGGAAATCAAATCGGCCCGCCGGTTGGTATCCATCCGCATCAAATGAATGAAAAAAGCGCGCAGATCATGGGTTGCCATACCGCTCTTTAAAATTTCCAGTTCCGCGCGCCGGTCGGGTGGCCATACCGGTTCGAGCAAGCTGATGGTTTCCCTCGGCGAGCGGAATCCGCAAAGAGCCTGAAAAGAGGTAAGCGCGCATACGCATTCGGGTTTATGATGATCATCCCTGTAATTGCGATGCGGTGCCGATAGGGCAATGCCTTGCGCGTTTTCGCGCGCAAATCCTTCTATGGCCATCGCTTTGCTGGGATGGGCCTGCACCGACAACGGCTTGTCCACGGCCAGCACTTTGAACAGGAACGGCAACTGGGGACCGAATCGGTCGACGACCGCTTCGCCGAGAAACGGCAATGGATCCTGACGGATCAATCCGTCCAGACCTTGCCAGCGACCTTGAAACCACACCTTCGAAGGCGCCTTGGCATGGGCGCCCATCCACAATTCGGCCTGGGGGTGATCCGCTGGACCGGATTGCCCCAGCAGTTCGGCAATGGCGCGGTATGAGCCCCATGCGTAAGGTTGAATCGTGTTCTGCAGTTTGAGCAGACGGTTCATGCGGTTTAATCCTTTCCCAAACGTTCACTGAATCTCGGTTGTGGTCGGAATCGGCATCAAACGGATGACCGAACAGATCCGGTCGCTTAACCGAGAGCAACTCCGCCGGTTTACGCGACAGTGCCAGCGTGGTATAGGATCATCGGTTCTTTACGCAATGTCAATTCCAATCCAAGGCTGAGGGCATGGCGCTCATTGTTAATGAAATCTTTTACAGCATCCAAGGCGAATCTTCGTGGAGCGGTCTGCCATTTGTTTTCGTGCGCCTGACCGGCTGCAATCTGTGTTGCCTCTACTGCGATACACCGTACGCACGGGAGGAGGGATCGCCTTGGGACATGGAATCGGTTTTGGCGCGGGTGAAGCAGTTCCATTGTCCTCGCATCACTATTACTGGAGGCGAGCCTCTGATGCAGGAACAGACCCCTGTACTGGTTCGACGCATGATCGAGGAAGGCTTGATGGTCACTATGGAAACCAATGGCAGTCAGGATATCGCCCGCGTGGACGCCCACTGCATCAAAATCATGGATCTCAAGGGGCCTTCCAGCGGCAT
>QZKV01000176.1 GCA_003599575.1 Desulfobacteraceae bacterium
GCTCTTCCGATCTGCATACCATTATATATTATTGATCTGCGTGAAGAATTCAAAAGCCGGGTGGTCAATTATTTTGTGGACACTTATAGCCAGGGCAAGACGCCCAATCCCTGTCTTGTCTGCAACCCCTCCATCAAATTCGATATCCTTTTGGAAAGGGCACGCACTTGGGGGGCAAGTGAGATCGCCAGCGGACATTACGCCCGAATCCAAGCCGGCAAGGAGGGACGCCGGCGACTGCTGCGCGGGGTGGACAATCGCAAGGATCAGTCTTATTTCCTTTCGCGCCTTTCACAGTCCCAGCTTGCTTCGGCGGTCCTGCCCTTGGGGGAATTGACCAAGGACCAAACACGACGCATTGCGCGCCGAAAAGGGCTCATACCGGTGAGTGCCAGCGAAAGCCAGGACATCTGCTTTATCAAGGATGGCAATTACGGCGATTTTCTAGCCCGGCAACCCGGTTTTGCCTCGGTCCCGGGTCCTATCGAGGATATGCAGGGTAGAACCATCGGCCGCCACAAGGGGCTTTATCAATACACGATCGGACAGCGCCGCGGCATCAATTGCCCGGCTGCGGAACCCTACTACGTGGTCCGCATCGATCGCCTGCGTAATTGCTTGTGTGTGGGCCGCAAAAAAGACCTGATGACCCCCAATTGCCGCGTGCATTCCATCAATTGGATCGACCTCCCGCCCAAAGAAGCCATTTCAGTAATGACACGAGTGCGGTATCGTCATAAGGCAGTGGCATCCACTCTCATTCCCCTAGGCATCGATCAAGCCGAAATCCGCTTCAATACCCCGGAATCGGCCGTGACTCCCGGACAAGGCGCAGTCTTCTATCAGGGAGATGAAGTGATCGGCGGCGGCTGGATCGAATGAAACGCTATCGCATCATCACACTAGGATGCAAAGTGAATCAATGCGAATCGGCGGCTCTCGGACATCTAATGGAGAACGCCGGATGGAATTGCTCCCCAGAAAACGATTCGCCGGATGTGATTGTCATCAATACCTGCTCCGTTACAGGCAGAGCGGCCATGCAGTCGCGGCAAGCTATCCGCCAGGCCATCCGCAGGTATCCTGCCGCCCGGGTGATCGCCACCGGTTGTTATGCCCAAACTGCCGCCGGTGAACTGCAGGCCATAGAGGGAATCGAACGGATCGTCGGCCACAATGATAAAATGCGGATTGCCGAAATGGTGTCCTGCACGGAAGATGTCGTCACGCACTCCGAGAAACACATGCCTTCAGATACTGCGTGCGCTTTTACCGCCCTGCCCGCGGTGGATAACCGTGAACGAACCCGCGCTTTCTTAAAGATACAGGACGGCTGCGATACCCGCTGCACCTACTGCATCGTTCCTCATGCCCGCGGACACTCGCGCAGCATGCCGTTGGAAGACGCACGCGCCCATCTTTGCCGCCTGGGGAGCGATGGAATTCGTGAAGTTGTGCTCACGGGCATCCACTTGGGGGCCTATGGCAACGATCTAAAACCCGCCACCAGTTTGGCAGGCCTTCTTGCCCGCATCGTCTGCGAACGGCCGGTGGATAGAATCCGCCTCAGTTCGATAGAACCCACGGAAGTGGATGGCCGTATCGTTGAGATGATGGCAGATCCCAAAGGTCCCTTATGCCGGCATTTTCATATCCCGCTGCAAAGCGGCGACAACGGTATTTTGCGCCGGATGGGGCGCCCGTACGGCCGTGAACAATTTGTTCGCATTATCGAAGACATTCAGCACAACGTTCCTGATGTGGCCATCGGCCTGGACGTGATGGCTGGGTTCCCAGGTGAAACGGATGAGGCATTCTTGAATACCTATCATCTGGTCGAAGCATTGCCGGTCGGCTATCTGCATGTTTTTCCTTTCTCGCCGCGCAAGGGCACACCGGCCGCAGGATTTGAAAACAAAGTGCCCCAGAGCGTCATCAAGGAGCGCTGCCGCCGGTTACGCGTTCTGGGGGCGAAAAAGAAAGCGGAATTTTACCGGAAATGCCTGGGACAGACAGTGACTGTATTGATTGAAACGGCCGCGGATGCACAAACGGGTCATCCCGCCGGATTAAGCGACAACTATGTGCCGGTAGTGATTCCGGGAGCACAGGTTCGCGAAAATACGCTGGTCACCGTGCGCATCGAGAGTATCCAGGAGGATGGCACGATCATCGGACGTGCGGGTTAACCGTACTATCAAGTGCTTGCGTGGATAGCCCATTGTTGTGGATGCAATCGATAGCAGGGTTTGAATCAGTGTTGCGTGCCTCGTTTTTCCGACTGGCCGTTTCAGGCCGCTCCATTTTACATTCTATTGGCGAATATATTGTCCAAGCGCTCCAGATCGTTGATCACACGCCATTTGCCTCCGCCTTGGACGACTTTTCCGCGCCAATCTTCCACGCGCTCCATGTATTGTTTGGGATCGCGAATGTCGTTGCGCAACTTGGTCACATTTAACGCAATGACATTGTATTGCCCAAGCTGAAAGGGCAGGTCGCGCACATGTCCTTGCGCCAGTTCTTGCTGCAAATCGGAGAAAATAAGAATGTATTTTTGCCCGGCACCGGATTCGTTAAGGTATTCAATGGCCTGTAGAATACCGCCTGAAATATCGGTATAATTACTGCCGCTGGCGCCTGTCACGAATTCGTCCATTTTCTTCTGAAAAGATCGCTTCTGATTGTTGGCCACGGATGGGCGTGCATCGAACTGCACCTTGGCAATTATATCTTTTTCACTGAAACTGCCTGTGTCGATTCTTCCCACGGCCAAAGTATCGCCTGGTTGTAAGGTCCCCAAGAGATAATTGATGATGCCCTGAGCTTTCTTCAATTCCACCGCATAGGTGCCGGACGTATCGAGCAACATGTAGACACCTTTGGAACGATCGGAAGCTTTTGTACAACCCATGATGGGGATGCACGCGCTGAGAATGAGCAATAATATCATTCTTATCATTCCGTCGCCTCCTTGTGTTGCGATGATTTATGCATCAATGGAGCGATCTCATGTTGGCCCTTTTCTTGTTCTTCCTTTTTGCTGGCTTGTGTTTTCGTTTGTGCGGTTCGCAGAAGAATAACTCCTTCCAACCACACGGCAGGGAAAATTGCCAGGTCATATACGTTGCTTACCAGGCGTCCCGTGTAGAATCCCAAGTTGCCGATCAATCTCAACACAAATGCAAGGGTCCGCAAAGCCCATGCCGCGCCGATGCCGAGCACAGTCCGGAAAGAGGAGATAAAAGATTCGAACGGAATGGCCACGAAGGTCAGGATAAAAGGCAATATAAACCCCATGATCATCTGTCCTATCATAGGAATATTGCTGGACATCACTTCGCTGCTTTCTCCGGCCAGCGTTTGGCGCAATGCTTCCATATCAGCGGCAATGCGATCCCGCATCAAGGCCAATGCCGATTCTACCCCCGCCAGCATAAGAAGAAATCCGAAGAGTATCCAGAATATGGCTTTACGTTTGCGATCTTCCATACTGCCGATAATGGAAAAGAGCCGCGTGATGCGCAATGCGTCCATAATAAAAAAGCCCAGGACCATTTCGAGACTGACAATGAGCATGCCGGCCACATCGGATGTTTTAAAGCTTCCGATATAGCTGTTGCCGCCAACCATTTCGGACATCGGCAGGGCGACCAAATTGAAGTTGATCATTGCGCCGATCACGGCCACTGATAAAACAACCCCCGAGATGAAAAACTGAGTCAGCGAGGAGGATGATAGTTGGCGCTCGGCCATATCTGTTCGAGCAACGATTTTCTCATATTCTTCGATATAGCGATCTATTTTTTGGGACCGCTGATTCAAATTAAGAATGGTATTTTCCACACCGCTCATGGTCTTTTGGACACCGCGCCAAAAAGGCACCATGCGACTGAGAATGCTGTGTCGCTCCGATACATCACGGCGATGGCGTTCCAGGGCGGCCTTGTGCTGGTCAGTCAGCGTTTGATGGATCTCTTCCAACATGGTGACCACCATGCGGTCGCCGCTAGGCTTGATATTGGCGATCGCATCGATGACTTTGACCCAATCGGGAAGAGACTGCGGGATTTCAGTACATTTTTTATAATCTTCTTCGATATTGGAGGTGTTTTCGATCAGCTTGCGTTGAACCTGAGGATACCCCCCCAAATCACGTTGAACGGCCAAACTGATGCGATCAAACTCGCGCTCGATTTTGCGCTCGGCCATCTCCAGACCGGAACTCATCAGCACCTCTCGGTTTCGCAATTGCAATCTTTTCTCGGCAATTTTCACTGAGTTGGCGGCCATACGCATCATATTGTAGATGATAAGCCCCATGGAAGACATTGACCGATGAAAGGGTTTGCGCGCAAAATACATAGCCGTTGCGAGAAGAAAGAGCCAGATCATTACGGACAAAAATGGATAGGCTGTAATGGATAGCAGGTTCTCCATATTTACCTCCACTCTTTTTGTGTGAGTGCAAATTCCCGTCACGCTTGTGAACTACAAAGATGTAGTCATAAGATCTGCCAATTCGGCGCAAATCGTTCCGTCCATTCATGCAATCTGCATGCCGATCCAATCAGGTCGGAAATGGTTTGTAGCGGCGCTGCAGCCGCAAACCCAGTCCCTAGCCGATAGATGATATTATACAAAAGTTAACACTTGGTGAGATAGGAATGATCACTCGTTTTGATAATGCATTCAACTAAACGAAGGCGGATGGATCGTTTTTTTTTGTCCTGGCTGACCTATGGCAACTGCTTTTTCACCCTCTAGGCTTACATCGTAGAAGACATAAAATTTTGCCAGTTCTCTCAGACTCTCGATCGTTTTTGTAAGTTCCCGTAAGTGTTCGTCGGCAGCACCGGAAAGGCACTCGCGTTTCTGAAATTCGGGCAAGCTCTTCATTTGCTCCAGCGTGGTGATGCACTGACCGGTTTGCTTCCAGATATAGAGCAGCAGCTCCTGCAGGTTTGCAGCCAGCTCATTGATACTTAAACCTATTTGGCCGAACTCGTCGGTGCTTTGAATCGTGACTGTTTCGTTCAATTTGCCTTGCGCCAGCCTAAAAACAGCCAATTGAATGGAACGAATCGGACGACTGATTTGACGCACGGTAGTGCGCAACCAAATGATTGAAAAGAAAACGATTGCAAGTAATCCAATGGTCAATAAAAGCAGCACGCGTAATCTTGCACCGCTTATACTTGCAGAGGAGGATGCAGGATTCTTCGATTGATTTAACTCGGCATTCCAAGAATGCGTATAGAGGGTTTCCGAAATCTCATTATAGACGAATGTAAAAACCGCAAAAGTGATCATGACCACTAAGAAAACGTAAACCCACAACCATTTTCGGATATGCGACAATCCGTTTTTTTTCATTTGCGGCCATGTAACGACTGAATGTTCTATTAGGTACCCACGCACACACATTGATGGTCGGTTGCCTTGATTATTCGACGGCTAGCCGCTCCATCTCTTTAATCTCATCGTCCAGCATCATATGCTCAAGATCGACGATCACTATGAGTCCTTTATCCGTTTCACATACCCCTTTAATATACTTATTGCGCAAAGATGAAAGAATGAGATCAGGAGCCGAAAGTATTTTCCGGTTGCTAATTCTGATGATAGGCGTTACGGAATCGACGATGTAACCAATGTTTCGTTTACCCGATTGGGCGACCAGCACCCATAGTTTTTCTTCTTCAATCCTTGAAAGCTTTACGCCTAAAATGCGTCCCAAATTTACTATAGGGAGAACTTCACCTCTGATGCGCACTACACCTTCAACAAAATCGGGCAAACCGTCCACGGTCTCGACCCGCGGGTTGCGAATGATCTCGCGCACGTTGAGAATGCTGGCACCAAAAAGCTTTGGCCCCAATCGAAACCCGACCAGCTGGACGATATTTTCTTGATCGATCATCAGTGACAAGTTTAATTCACCTTAGAAGATTTGTCTTTTCTTCAATCGGTTCAAAAGATCATTAAAGCCCTAACAAAAGGCACTACTCTGTCAGGCCGGCCTTCTCCGATGTTCCCTCGAAATTTTTATTCCCGGCCATCTCGCCCCTTCGAGTCTTGAATTGCGCCACCTGTCGGGTCAGGTTGGCGGACAAGCGCTGCATTTCCAGTGTAATGCCCATAACCTGTCCGGCATTGAGAGCCGTCCGCTTGGCCTGCTCAGCTGATTCATTAGTAATTTCACGCAGACGCTGTGAACGTCCGGCCTGGATTTCGGTCATCTTCTTAACCTGTTCCGATCTCTGCACGATGCCGCGCATTTCATCACCGACAACGTTGGCCTGCTTGATGGTCTTGTCCACCTGCTCGGAAATGGCATTTGCCTTTTCGACCAGGGCGGTGAGCGCCTTTTGAGCGGCTTCGCGGCGTTGTCCCTGTTGCCCTGCCATACCGACGATCTCTTGGGCCAACTTGTTCAAATCTTCGATCAATTGATTAACTTCGGCGGTGTTGTCGGACAATAAACTCGTGGCGCGACCGATTTCTTCGATTGCGCGCATGTTGATCTCACCGCCTTGAGCAATTTTGTGCAGCGCGCTCTGGGAGCGGTCGGTAAGCCTTGTTCCCTCTTCCACTTTGTTGGTGGAATCTTTGATCAACTGTTTGATTTCTTTTGCGGCTTCCGAAGATCTTTGGGCCAGCTTGCCAACCTCGTCGGCGACCACTGCAAAACCACGACCGTGCACGCCGGCGCGGGCTGCTTCAATGGCGGCATTCAAGGCCAACAAGTTCGTCTGCTCTGCGATTTCTGTGATCACGCTGATGATTTCCCCGATCTGTTCCGAGGATGTTTTAATGGCGCTCATACCGCTAACCGTAGCATCTACCGTGGCCCGCCCTTCTTCAGCCGCTTCGAGCACCAAGCGGCCCTGCTCGACAGCCCTCTCGGCGGCGCGCGTCATTTCTTCCACGGATTGAGCGATCGTGCGCATGGATTTGGTTACCTGGAGCACCTGCTCACTTTGCTGTTGGGCGGTGTTGGTAACTTTACCGGCGGTCTCCCCCATGGCAGCCACACGCTCGGTGGCAATGCTGGCTTCCTGGATCTGTTCGCCGGTGGCTTCGTCCATCTGTTTCATGGTGGCGATCAGCTCGGTCATACGTTGATAAGAACCGGTTGCCGTATCGGCCTGTCCGGCTGACGTTTGCTGCACCTGCCCGGCGGTTTCCCCCATCTGCGTTACCGTAGTGAGGATCGTGGTCATTTGGTTTTCTTCCTGCTCGGCGCGCGATTTGTTGGCCTCCGCGCGGCGGGCCACTTCGCTGGACTGGTTGTTCACCCCTTTGGCGGCGTCTTCCACCATCGCGAATGAATCACGTAACGCTTTCATCATGTTATTGAACTCGCGACCCATCATGCCGATTTCATCTCTTGATGTAACCGGTACGTCCAGGGTCATGTCGCGTTCGCGGGCCACCTGACGGATCGTATTGGCCATACCAAGGATCGGACGTGTAATTCTTCCGACCCCGAACCATACCACACCGGCCAGGAATAAAATGCCCATGCCGCCGATGATGAGGGCTTGCTGGGTGAGCTTGGCTGCGCGGGCATAAATGATTCGCAGGGGGATATTGGTCGCCAGACTCCAAGGCGTTTCCGAATAGCCTATCCGAATGGGTGCGAACGCATAAAAGGCGACTTCGCCCGTGGTTTTGGACAACTTTAGTTCGGTGGTCTCAATACCCTTTTTGACCGCCTGGATGCTTTCGGGAAGGAAGTCGAAATAGGTCATGTGCTTGCCGACGTTGCTCCAACGGGTTGGATGAGCTGTAAATACCCCGTTGTTGGCTATCATAAAGCCGTAACCTTCTTCGTAAAACCTTACCTGTTTGACAACTGGTTCAAATGACTTCAAGGGGATATCGATGCCGACCACACCTACGGCATTGCCCTTGAATTTGATCGGCACGGCCAAGACGGTCTTGAGCTGCTCTTCACCGTTGATTTCAAAGGGTAGCGGATCGGAGATGACTTCCTTGCTGGTCTTCAGGGGGGTCAAATAGTAATTGCCGCGTGCTTCCACATCGTATTTTTGAAGCGGCTGGACATTGGCAACGCCTTCCAAACGGTTCCAATACGGGATAAAGCGGCCGGTACTGTCGTGCCCCACGGCGTTTTTATAATCCTTATCCCGATCGTCCAGCGCATTCGGTTCCCAGCAGGTCCAAACCGCAACAAAATGCGGATTTTCTTCCAGAATGGTTTTCAACATGCCATTGATGATGTGGCGGGGCGGCATACCTTTGTTCTTCAAACCTTCCAATGCTTGCGCCAAGGTTCGGGCTGTGTCCATTGCCACTTGCATATCCGCTTGGATCACGGTTGCCCAATGGCGTGCCACCTCAACGGCCGCTTCTTCGGCTTGTTGTCGTGCCGAAGCGCGCGCTTGATATCCAATGTATAGAACGGATACAAAAAGCGCCAAAACAGCAACCAAAAGAATCTGAGCCGCCATCTTGGGCCTCAATCCCAGTGATCTGATCTTGTCCAACATATGCCTTGCCTCCTGTCCCTTTTTAGCGCAATCTTATCCGGGCAATCACCAATACGTGGTCATATCGCATGATAAAGTTTAGTTGTTTCGTTTGAGTAAAACGGCGTGATATCGGAATTCGAACCGGCACGTGCACCTCCGCTTTCATAACCGCGAGCACAACGGGTAAGTTCATCGTTTCGCGATGTCCTTCCCCAATTATCGGTCTTTGCACGGTTCTCTTTAGTCCAACCCGTGGGCCGGTATGGGCAACCTGCTACATAATTAATTGTATTAGAATAAAGATCGGATGCTTGTCAAACAAAAGATGTCGGCACAACATCTTAATTAACATACGAAATTCACCATTTCCCAAGAAAAACTTTGGGTGCAAACGCACTCTGACGGCGATGCCGCAGAAGGGGTAAGCGAAGGCGGGCATACAGACGAAGAGAAAAAGTCAGAGGGGTCCCTGGTTCCTGTGGACCTATTTATCTATTTATGGCATCACGTTCATTCTGCCTTCGAATCAGCGAATTGACTTGCACTTGTTGAGAAACGGACAGAGCTGTAAATTCGACACCGATTCTTTTTATCATCAGCGATGAAATCGCATTGGCGGACGGCGTATCGGTTTTGGAAACAAGTCTTGCCGGCAGATTGCGAATGAAATAACCCTTCCCTGCCGCGAAAAAATCCATTTGGAAAGAATCGCGACCTTTGAGGCGCTCAGATGCGGAGTCGAGATCAACGAAGGTAAAAGCCATACCCGTGGAACTGATCTCAACCATTTGTCCCATCATTTCAGGCTGTGTATCAATAACAACATAAACGTTTTCATCGACTGCCGTGCGCCTTTCTTTTCTGCGGTTTTCAGCATCCTTATCCATAAAGCCTTTCTGACCTCTCTTCGTTCATTTGTCCGGAATGTTTTGATGCTGGGCATCCGTATGCAGGCGCATACAGGCAGCCACCCAAACCATTCCTGGCTGAAGATGGAGCGTATGCAATAAAAATACCATCTGGTTAGGCGGTATCTGTCTTGCCCCAAGCCTTCCAGAACTTTGAAAAATTGCGCCCTTTTTGGGTCGATGTGCATATTTTGCACATCTTCGGTCGCTCGATCATCGGCCACCCAAGCGGATTGATTTCCCGGTTTCCCCGCTTATCTTAATTGTGTCTACCGCTTATAATATATACCGCTTATAATATATACTGCAGCTAGTCCCGCAACCCGTTTTCAATGCCGCCACAATTCCGCTATGGAGAAGGGTTACAACACATCCGTGGAAAGGTTCAGCCCACCCCAATGATCGGCCGGATTATCTTAACGCTCATCGCCTCGATCTTTTGCTGGATTCATCCGGCATTCGCTTTGCAGATGCTTGAACGTGACCGGATACATATTTATTTCCCTGAGGCGCAGCAACAAAAAGCTTCCGAACTGCTGATGGCCTGCCGATCCATAATAGATTTTCTGAAGAACAGCGGACTTCCGCCCAAAATGCCGCTGCATATCGTTTTGGATGAAGTTTTGGATGAACCTCGGGTCCTTGTTGCGATGATACCGCACCATGAAATCCGGATTCCGCTCAGGGCGCCGGGTGTTTTGGAGGACGGCGGCAACGAGGCTGACCCATGGAAATATTTTCTTTTTATGGGCCTTAGTGCGCAGGGCATTTTTGGGGAACGATCGGGGATCCCCGGAAAAACGCACATGCTGTTCGGAGAAATTATTTCGCCCAATATCATTTTGCCCGAGTGGGCTATCGATGGAATCAGTTTTCTGCTGTATGAAAAATATCGACAAGCAACGATGCCGTCACCCCTGGCGCAGATTATCATGGACACCGGTCCGATTCCTGACCTGGATTTGGTTAGCAATCATCCGGATACCTGGCCCGGGAGGTTCAGTTATCAGATTTTCGGACGCCCTTTCATACGCTGGTTGGATCAGCGCTACGGCTGGGAAAAAATTTTTGAATTCATTCGGCTGCACGGCAAGGGCATCATTCCTGTAGAAATCGACTCCGAGGCACAAATCGTATTCGGAAAAAACTGGCACCAGTTGTGGCAAGAATTTCGCGAAGAGCATGCCGGCGCTGAGCACGATCGTTTCGGCTGGTCCATTGTGGGTTACTGGCATGAACCGTTTATCTACTGGAATGATATAGGGGTCCATCCAGGTTTGCAAAAGAAGGCCTGGCGCGGACGTTACGGCTATATGGACGCCAACAATTGGCTGTTGCTGAGCGAATATGACGAGAAGGGGGTTTCCAAACTCAAATCCTTGCGCAAGGATCAGTTGCGCACAGCACCGAGCAATCACATTTGGGATCCGGGACCCGGCGGAGTGGCCGTTTCGCGAAAAACCAGCCGTCCGCACGTGGTTTTTCATGCCCCGTTAAACCGCAATCTTCTGTTTGAGGATTTCGAGCAGGCCGACTTCATAACCCGGTGGATCGAGGCGCCGCCCGGCGTGATCCAGCTATCCGGTCCAGTGATGGATGAAATGGGCCGTATCGCCGTTGCCGCAAATTCCGCGGGGAACTGGGATATTTGGCTGTACACGGGCGTATGGCATCGTGTGACCGACGCGCCCAGCATTGAAATGGATCCCTGGATTCAGAACGGCCTTTTGATGTTTGCATCCAACATGACCGGTCGCTTCCAAATTCATACGCATGACATGCGGCAACTGACCCATTCATCTACGGCAGCAATCTTTCCTCGCGGTCAGACCTATCTGGAACTGGGTCCCGGCGGTTGGTTCCCCAAAGCTCTGCCTTTAATCGACATTCCGGCTTTTCCAGGCGTTTCGCCGACCGGGCAAATCGATTCGATGCCGGCGCATGAGAGCAAAGAAAGCACTTATTCACCCTTAAAAAGCCTCGTGCCCAACTACATCGTTCCGGATCTATTTTTCGATTTGGACAACCTTCAGATCGGCCTGGCCACTCAGGGACGCGATGTCACAGGTAATTTTACCTTGGACACCGGCGTTCGGTACACATTCGACAACGATATCCTCTCGTGGCGTCTGGGGGGCAAAGCCCATAGCTGGGCTGCACGCGCCACCCGTTATCCGTTCAGCTACACAACCGCTCGGCAAGAAACTGTCGATGAGATGCGTTATGACGTCAAGGTCGGTTTTCTGCCCTTTGCGGAAGAGACTTTGGAATTTTCCCTGAACTGGCGCTATTTCAAAGACCGTTTCAATGATCTTCAAAGCGATGACGAATGGTGGGGATCGGTTCGTTTTTTGCATGCAGCCGGCAATTGGCGCGCCAGGGCCACAGTCGACCTGTTTGCCGGGGGCAGCCAATCACTTTATGGCGAGGTCATCTATATTTTGGGTGAACGGATCAGCACTGTCATGCAGCTGGAGGCAGGCAAGACCTGGGGAGAACTGGTCGCAGGGCACAACTCTTTCCGCATCGGCGGCAATTCCGCCGAAGGCTTTTTTACCCAGCGCCCCACACGGCTGTTTCCTTTGCGCGGCTTCGACGAAAATATATTAGATGCCGGCCAGGCCGTAACAGCCAGCATCGAAACGATCTGGCCGCTGGCTCATTTGCAGAGGGGCTACAAAACCCTGCCCTTGTTCTTGCGCAATATCAGCCTCGGGACTTTCATCGACGGCGGCATTGCCGGGGATCATCTCAGCAAAGACGATCTGCTGGTGGGTGCCGGAATTGAGTTGATTACCGGCATGGAACTGGCCTGGGGCTTTAATGCGGATTTTCGGATTGCCTGGGCATGGCCATTGAAAAAGCCCGACGACCTGGATCAAAGCGGCGCTCAATTCCTCATTCAGATTGGAAAACCGCTGTAGTCGGGTGGCTCGTTCGGCCCTTTGCCGATTTGCCTCAGCCATTTGCCCGCTCAAGCCTCGTTGGTGCGTTGAGCCGCGAACCATGTAATCTTCGGATCTCAGACATGCAGCGTCTCAAAAAGCTGAATACTCCACTGTCTTGCCGCCGACAGGAAAACCCATAGCGGCAACGGGCCACGAGCCCACCGGGAGATCGGCAACGGGGCAGCCGTGTTCACATGCCGCTTGATCAGGATGCTGTTTATGCTATAGTCCGTTGCACTTTTTACTCAATCCAACAAAACGAGAATCAAGCCATGAATGATTTCTGGAGCTGGTGGCAGCATTTGCCCGAGCGCATTGATCCGGTCATTTTCCAAATCGGGGGTTTCCGGCTGCAATATTACGGATTGATGTATCTGGTGGCATTCGGGGTCACCTATTTTTTGGCCGTATACCGGCTGAAGACCGAGCAGCACTGGCGTTATTCCATTGAACACCTTCAAGGCTTGATCACCGCCATGATCATCGGTCTGATTCTCGGTGCCCGGATCGGATATGTCCTCATATATAATCCCCTTTATTATGTCGCTCATCCGCTGGAAATATTCCTGCCCTTCCAGTTTCAAGATGGACTGCGCTTTACCGGCATATCGGGAATGTCGTACCACGGCGGATTGATCGGAACGCTTCTGGGCCTTTGGTATTATGCGCGCAAATACAAGCTGGGCGTGCGCAATTCCATCGATCTGCTGGCACCGTGCGGGGCGGCGGGTTACACCTTCGGCCGGTTGGGCAACTTCATCAATGGGGAATTATGGGGGCGCGTGACCACCGCTCCGATCGGCATGTATTTCCCCGGCGCCGACGGGCGCGCTTTGCGCCATCCGTCCCAGCTTTATGAAGCGTTCGGTGAGGGAATTTTGCTTTTTATCTTGCTTTGGTCTCTCCGCTTCAAACTGAAAACCCCTGGCGCCATGCTGGCCCTCTATTTGATCGGATATGGTACCATACGGTTTGTCATTGAATTCTTCCGAGAACCCGATGCGCATCTGGGATTTATCCTTTTCTCGCTTTCCATGGGCCAGGTCCTTTGCATCATCATGATCGTGGTCGGCGTGTGCGCCTATTTTCTTTCCAATAGGCATACCTCACTTACGCGTCGATAACGGCATATTTCGGCCATTCCGGGCCGTCTAAGTGCTCGAAGGCATAAATTCAGCGACGTATAATCTTGTCTTCAATAACGTACCGCTTTGGGGGATTTGTTTGGTCGGTGAATTGGTCGGCCTCGGGGTCGGCATCGATATCGAATTCGATTGCGACCCCGATACCGACCCCGACCCCGAATAGTCCCGTCTATCAGCGAACGCCGACCAGTACAGGGACACCGGCTAAACCGACCGAAAAGCGGCGCGCAAATGGATGGCCCTGTCTAAAGTGAAATGAAATACCGGTGAAAAGCATCATCCGGATTCAACTCGGGGTGAAAAGTGCTCGCCATGATGTGATCTTTTTGGATAAAGACCGGATCGCGATCACGCACAGCATGCACGACGACCCCTTCGCCAACGCGATCGATCCGGGGCGCGCGAATGAAGACAGCCGGATATGCCACTAGATCGAGCAGTGCAATATCGATGGGCCGAGTGTCGCTGGCAATCTGGCGGCCGTAAGCATTACGGGTCAGGCTGATCGGCAGGGCAGCAAGGACGCCGGGACTTCCATTGACCTGCTGGGAGAGCAAAATGGCCCCGGCGCAGACCCCCCAAACCGGCAAGCCTGCCGAAACCCGATCGCCCAATGGGCGCAGCATTCCGAACTCCTGAAGGAACTTGGACATCACCGTGCTCTCACCGCCCGGTATGATCAACCGGTCGATCGTTGAGAGCGCCTGTGCATCCCGCACGATGACAGGTTCGACCCCGCAGCGTTTCAGATGGGGAATGTGGTCTAGAAAGGCCCCTTGCAGGCCGAGCAATCCTACTCGCATGGAACATGATTCCTATTCATGCCCGTCTGCCCGTTACCAGATTACCCCGTCGCCGATGTGAGCTTGCTTCGGCAAACGGGCAACGGGCGAACGGGTTATCGTATTTATATCCCGCGTTCGGCCATTTTGACGTCCAGCGCTTTGTTTTCCAAACCGATCATGGCCGATCCCAGATTTTTTGAAATTTCGACCAGCCTGACCGGATCCTGGTAATGAATGACCGCCTGCACGATGGCGTGGGCCATTTGGGCCGGATTCTGTGATTTAAAAACGCCCGAGCCTACGAAAACACCGTCGGCCCCCAGGGCCATCATCAAGGCGGCATCGGCCGGCGTAGCAACGCCGCCGGCAGCAAAATTAACGGCACTGAGACGCCCCAATTCCCGGGTTTGCTTGACCAGCGTTGCAGGGACACGCATTTCGCCGGCTTTTTGCACCAATTGATGATCATCCAGCCCGTTTAAGGCGGCGATCTCTTCATTGATGGCGCGCATGTGACGCACGGCTTCAACGATATTGCCGGTACCCGCCTCACCTTTGGTTCGGATCATGGCGGCCCCTTCATTGATGCGGCGCAGTGCTTCGCCCAGGTTGCGCGCGCCGCAAACAAAAGGCACTTTGAACTGGGACTTATCTACGTGCCGGCTTTCGTCGGCGGGTGTCAAAACCTCGCTTTCATCGACGAAATCCACACCGATCGCTTCCAGGATGCGCGCCTCCATGAAATGGCCGATGCGCACCTTTGCCATAACCGGGATGCTCACGGCGTCCATGATGGCCTGAATCATGCCTGGATCGCTCATACGGGCGACCTGGCCGTCTTTGCGGATATCGGCCGGAACCCGCTCGAGGGCCATAACCGCACAGGCGCCGGCCTCCTGGGCGATGCGTGCCTGCTCAGGAGTGGTGACATCCATGATGACGCCGTTTTTAAACATTTCGGCAAAACCTTTGTTAATCTGCTCTTGTGCCATGCTCTTTCCTCTTGTGTTGTTGGGTTTGTTGGGTTTGTTGAGTTTGTTGAGTTTATTGGGTTTGTTGAGTTTCACGGCTTATTGAGTTGGGGCTCTATTGCAAATACGAACTCAGCGAACCCAGCACATCCCACCAAGGGTCTTGCTTTTAAAAAATTAGTCGGTTAAGTTGCTTAGTACAATTAATTATTTGTCCGGTATATGTCAAGATGAATTCAAAAGCGCCTTTGTATCAGGTCATCGCCGACACGATCAAGGAACGAATTGCCGCCGGGATTTATAAACCCGGCGAAAAGATTCCGCCAATTCGCTGTCTGACCGAGTCGTTCGGCGTTAACAAAGCAACCGTTCACAAGGCGTTTGGATGCTTAAAATCAGAGGGTTTAATTGAAAACCGGGTCGGCAGCGGCTCGTATGTGCGTTTCCCGGAGAAAATTCAGACCACCCCGCACTTGTTTGATTTTCGCACCGATTATTTAAACGAGCATTTCTTCCCTTATCGGCAGGCCCAGTCCATTTTCAACGAGCTGTTTGAAAAAGAAAAGGCCCACGCCCTGGCACCCACTCCCGTTGAAGGCGATCCGGAATTGCTGCGCGTGCTCAGCGGCCGCTATCATTTACCCGTCGAACGTATGCTGATCATCTCAGGTGCCCAGCAGGGGCTAGACCTTGTCTCCAAGGTATTTGCGGCCAAAATTTCCGAATCCATCCTTTTCGAGAATCCTACCTATCCGGGCGCCATATCATTGTTTCGAGCGCGGCATTTCGTGCCTCTCGAAGAAGACGGTCCCGATCTGACCGAGCTGGATCAAAGACTCACCGGACCGGTTCGCTTGTTCTACACCATGCCGTCGGTGCACAATCCCACCGGCATTTCATACAGCAACGCAAAAAAAGAGGCGCTTGCCCGACGCGCCCGCGAACATTCCTTTTACATCATCGAAGATGATTACCTGGGCGAGTTGAAACCGCCCGAACTGCGCCTGGTCGATATTGAACCGCGGCACACGATCCACATCAAATCTTTTGCCCAGACCACGCTGGCAGGTATCCGGCTGGGATTGATGGTCGTCCCGGAAGCGCTCTATGCGCAGTTTTTATTTGCAAAATTCTCGTCGGATATCACCTCCTCCGGCTTGCTGCAAAAGTTCCTGCGCGAGTTTCTCAAAAACGGCCTGTACGCCCGGCACATCGAAACATTGCGCCGGAAAACGCTCAACCGCAGGCGCCGCTTGCAATCCCTGATCGAGCAGTTTCCATTCCTGTCGGCGACACCGGAACAATTCGGTTACAGCCTATGGCTCAAGACCTCGATTGCGCTTAATCTGCCGCACGAGCTCTGGTGCCGCGGCGAAGAGTTCTCTTTCGATCCTGCCTACAAACCTTTCATCAGATTGACTTTCATGCATATGGACGATGCAACTTTCATTCAGGCTTTGGACTACCTGCACGCTTTGCTGGTGCGCTGCGGCACGCCCCACCCGCTCTGAATATTGCCAAAAAATGAATCATGCGCATATTGAAGCAACTCAGCCGAATCCGGATTACCTCAGCAGCTTGATGCCACCCTTTAACGCAGGGGCCTATATCCGTGATCATCGCCGTTTTCAAAGAGAAATGCCCCGAGGAATGCCGGGTCGCCTTGGTGCCCTCAACAGCGGCCTCTCTGGCACAAGCCGGTCATCAGGTGGTGATCGAATCATCAGCAGGCCTTTCGGCCGGATACCGGGATGAAGAATATGCGCACGCCGGCGCTCAAATCGAGGCGGACCGCAGCCGCTTGTTCGAGCGCTGCGAAGTTCTGCTCATGGTGCGCGGACCCGGTATCAATCCCCAGCAGGGCGCGATTGATTTGTCCCGACTCAGGTCCGATCACATCATCATCGCTTTTTTTAACCCACTGATGCATCCGCAACCCGTCCAGGAGTTGGCCGCAACCGGCGTCACCGCATTCGCCCTGGAACTGATACCACGCATATCCCGGGCCCAAAGCATGGATGCGCTCTCCTCCATGGCCAGCCTGGCGGGTTATAAAGGCGTTCTGCTGGCGGCCAACGCGCTGCCCAAGATTTTCCCCCTGATGATGACGGCGGCCGGTTCCCTCATGCCGGCCAAAGTATTTGTAATCGGCGCCGGGGTCACCGGCCTGCAGGCCTGCGCCACAGCCAAGCGGATGGGGGCGATCGTATCGGCCTACGACATCCGGCCGGCGGTGAAAGATCAGGTGAGAAGCGTGGGGGCTGAATTCGTCGAATTCGAACTGACGACCCAAGATGCGGAAGACAGGCACGGGTACGCCAAATCCCAGAGCGATGAATTTTACCGCAGGCAACGCGAGGCGATGACCAAAGTACTGGCCGAAAATGATGTGGTCATTGCCACGGCCGGTGTGCCGGGCAAAAAAGCACCGGTTTTGATCAGTGAAGAAATGGTCGGCCATATGGCCCCCGGATCGGTCATCATCGATCTGGTGGCCGAACTGGGCGGCAATTGTGTACTGACGCGCCCCGGAGAAACGGTCCATTATAAGGGTGTGACCATCCTCGGTCCGGTCAATCTGGCTTCTTCCGTTGCTTTTCACGCGAGTCAAATGCTGGCCAAGAATGTTGCCTCGCTTCTGGATCATCTGGTTGATGTGGATAAACATCTGGTCATCAATATGAAAGAGGTGATCACGCTGAATACCCTGTTGTGCAAGGACGGCCGAATTACCAATCAGCGGGTTTTAGAAACCTTGGGACAGTAGCCCTCCCTCTCCTCCCCCCTGAGAAGACTGCATAAAGGAACGCTCTCCCCAAGCGCGGCTCTAAAGAGCGCGGTCGTTCCGACCGCATCCGTGGCAGATGAATAACCGGAGGTAAAATCATGCAGTTTGCTTTGTTATTGACCATTTTCACCTTGGCGCTCTTCGTGGGCGCCGAAATCATAACCAAAATCCCGCCCACCCTGCATACGCCGTTGATGAGCGGCAGCAATGCCATAAGCGGCATCACCTTGATCGGCGCCCTGGCTTCCACCCGCCTGGGTTACCCAAACTTGAGCATCGCCCTGGGGGTTGCGGCGATCATTTTGGCCACGATCAATGTGGTCGGCGGTTTTTTAGTGACCCAACGCATGTTGAAGATGTTTCGCAAAAAGGACTAAAACATGTCTGCCACCCTAACCAATTTCTTTTATCTGATCGCTTCGGTCTTGTTCATCCGCGGGTTAAAGGGCCTGACGCATCCGCGTACAGCCCGGCGCGGCAATGTTTTAAGCGCAACAGGCATGCTGGTGGCGATCATCACCGTCCTGGTGGGTGAAGTCGGGTTGGCCTGGGGGTATATCCTTCTGGGTCTTGCGACGGGAGTGACGGTCGGACTCTGGTTGGCCTACAAAACAAAAATGACCGCTATGCCGCAATTGGTAGCTCTTTTCAACGGGTTCGGCGGCGGGGCGTCCTTGCTCGTGGCCGCAGCGGCCATTTTGATCCGACAGGGGCAGGAACCCCCGATGACCAGCGGGATTCAAGCGTTGGTGGCGGCCTCAGCATCCATAGTTATCGGCAGCGTGACCTTCTCGGGCAGCCTGCTGGCGTTCGCCAAGTTACAGGGGATTTACCGTCGCACACTTCATTTCAAGGGGTTGCAGGCGGCCAACGGGTTTTTGCTGCTGTCAGCCATAGCCTGCGCCGTCCTAATGGTGCGCTACCCGGACGAGCGTGTTTGGTTGATTCTCATGATCGCCGTCTCGGGCCTGTTCGGACTGCTCCTGGTGGCACCGATCGGCGGAGCTGATATGCCGGTGGTCATCGCTGTATTGAACGCCTATTCCGGACTGGCGGCGTGCGCTACCGGCTTTGTGCTAAACAATACCATGTTGATTATCGCGGGTTCGCTGGTGGGCGCATCGGGAATGCTGTTGACCCAGGTCATGTGCAAAGCCATGAACCGCACCTTCAAACATGTACTTACCGGCAAGCCCATGGCCAAATCCGCCGGCAGAGCTCAAGAGGAGGTCTATGCGGGAAAAATAAAATCGGCATCCGCAGCAGAAGTGGCCATGATTCTGGAAGCCGCCCGCAGCGTGGTGATCGCTCCCGGCTTCGGCATGGCCGTCTCACAGGCCCAGTTTGCCGTCCGGGATTTGGTTCGATTACTGGAAAAACGAAATATTGAGGTGCAGTTCGCCATCCATCCGGTCGCCGGACGCATGCCGGGGCACATGAACGTTTTATTGGCAGAGGCCGATATCGCTTATGACAAGCTCAAGGATATGGAAAGCATCAATCCTTCCTTCGATCAAACCGATGTCACTTTGGTGATCGGCGCCAATGATGTCGTGAATCCCGATGCGCGCCGGACCAGCGACAGCCCTATCGCCGGCATGCCGATCCTGAATGTGGATCGTTCCAAAACCGTGGTGGTCATCAAACGCAGTCTCAGCCCGGGATTTGCGGGTATCCCCAATCCCCTGTTTGCCGCCGACAATACCGTGATGCTGTTTGACGACGGCAAAGCGGCGGTTAACGCCATCAATGCCGCACTGAAGGAAGGATGAAGTTTAGCGTTTTAACTTCTAGGGTCTTGCCGTTGCCGCCCATGCACAACGTGCAGAAAATAATTGCATTCATCGCAGAAACGGACGCCGCGGCCATCTACAACTGCGCGGACGTATCCACTGTAGCCGAACTTGTTGTATTCACCCTTGCTCATGGGGCATAAGGCGCCATCCGCGGCAAAGGTGTAGGTACCATGGTCGGTCAGGCCCAAATTGTGCCCGACTTCATGCAGTGATACTTTAACGGTTCGGTTGACCAGCAGCTCATAGTCGGTATTGGACTCGATGCGTGCAGGGCTCAACTTGCGCGTGGATACCACCGCCACATCGTTGCAGGGATTTTTTCCGCCGATGATGACGTTGTAAAATTCATCCGCATCATCGGTTTTCAGATCCGCATCAGTGATGCCCAGTGTATGGCCTCGATATTCGGTGTGCAGCACCATGGTCAACAAATAGGCATCGATACTGTCTGTGACCGGGCTTTCGTGGTGGGATACTTGATAATCGCCAATGATGCCTTCAAAGGCCGTCAACAATCGATCGCCGATTTCCTGCAAGGTGCTGAAAGAGAATACGTTTCCGACGCGAACAATGGTGAGTTGATTGATTTTTCCAAGCATATGACGTGTCCTTCGTATCGGTGCGTTGATCCGCCGTTTCCCGTGGACAGCCTGCAAACTGATTATCGGCCTTTTTCTTTCTTAATAAAGCCTGATGTTCGACCTATCCTTCAAGTTCTATAAGCAGCCGGCCGCAGTTGTCATGTCAGCCTGCCCGCCACGCGTCGGGCAATTGATGCAGCCATCCTATTTTTTGCAAAACTTCCTTAAACGATTCTTCCAGGGGCGCGACCACATGCAGCGGCCGGCCTGTCCTCGGGTGGGCCAATTTGAGCTCCATTGCCGCCAAAAGGAGCCGACGGCATTCGAAATGTTCCCTGAAAAATCGGTTGTGGCGTGCGTCTCCATAAGCCGTATCGCCGATCAAGGGATGCCGGATATGGTGAAAATGACGCCGGATCTGATGCATGCGGCCGGTGTGGGGATAGACGGCAACCAAGGCATAGCGGCACGTGGCAAATGGCCCTACCGGGTAATCCAGCTCGACTGTGGCCAAACGTTCATAAAGGGTCAAAGCCGGTTTAGGTTCCTGGTCGTGTTTGGGCGCATAAGCATTGGGGGTCAACGGCGAATCGATGCTCCCGGACGGTTCGACGTAGCCCCGGGTGACGGTCAGATAGGTTTTGCCTACCTTTCTCTGCCTGAAGTGATCGGAAAGGGTTCGCGCCATGTCCGGCGTAAAGCCGAACAGCACCACTCCCGAGGCGGGACGGTCCAAACGGTGCACGGGATAGATCCAACGACCGGTTTGGTTGCGCACCACTTGCAGCAGGACCTCCGCACGCGGGTCGTCATATCCATCGCGGTGGACTTTGAGCCCGGCGGGCTTGTGCACGGCGACAATATCGCTGTCCATATAAAGAATACGGGGCTTTGATGGCATTGCACCACATCGTTCCAGTGATAAAAAGATTAATGCAGGGCTTTTTTTGATCAAGCGCCGGCGGTCTTCTGCTGCAATTGATTGGAGATCCCAGGTTCGCCCCGGCCTCCGCCCCGATGTGCTGTTACCGTCGCCATTTCCGCTCGACGATGGCCGATCTTGTCATACCCTTTGATCTGGGATAATAGCACAATCATCTGCCTCTTTAGAAAACTGTTGATAGGAACGGACCATGATTACTCTGCTCGATTACGGCGCCGGCAATGTGCGCAGCGTGATAAACGCCATCGAAAGATTGGGGGAACGAATAAAAATAGCCGAGCGCGCCGATGATATTTTATCGGCCGAGAAGCTGGTTTTTCCCGGCGTGGGCGCCTTCGGCAGCATGATGCAGATCCTGCAGACGCGAGGCTTCATCGAGCCATTAAAAAGTTATCTTGTTTCCGGAAGACCTTTTCTGGGGATCTGTCTTGGCATGCACGCACTGTTCGAATTCGGCGAAGAATCTTCGGGCACGCAAGGCTTGGGCATTTTTAAAGGCCGTGTCCAACGGTTCAAAACAGCTCTGGCCGTTCCCCACATCGGCTGGAATGGTATTCGGGTTCGTCAGCCCTCACCTATTTTCAACGGCTTGCGCGGGGACGAAAAATTCTATTTCGTACATTCCTACCATGTAGTGCCGGCCGAGCAGGATGTCATTTTGACCACCACCGATTATGGTTACGAGTTCGTAAGCGCCGTGCAAAGGGGTAATGTGATCGGTACGCAATACCACCCTGAAAAGAGCGGGGCGGCCGGATTGTGTCTTTTGAAAAATTTTCTGGACAGCGATGTCCCTCCGGTGCAGGTCAGCCGGTCCGCCGGCCCCACCCGCTTGGCCAAACGTATCATCGCCTGTTTGGACGTGCGGGCCGACGACCACAACGATCTGGTGGTCACAAAAGGCGATCAATACGATGTGCGCGACCAGGGCGGGGTTCGCAATTTGGGCAACCCGGTGGAATTGGCCCAGCGCTACTATGAAGAGGGCGCTGACGAAATCACATTCCTCAACATTACCGGGTTCCGGGACTTCCCCTTGCAGGACATGCCCATGCTGGATGTGCTCAAGCAAACTTCCCAACGCGTCTTCGTGCCACTGACCATCGGCGGCGGCATCCGTGACTTCACCGATGCGAATGCCAGGCGCTACAGTGCTTTGGAAGTCGCCTCGAAATATTTTCGCTCGGGCGCCGATAAGGTTTCCATCGGCAGCGATGCCGTCGACATCGCGGAAGCGTATTTGAGCAGCGGTCGGGCCACGGGACGCAGCACCATCGAGCAAATTTCGTACGTATACGGCAGCCAGGCGGTGGTCATATCCATCGATCCACGGCGCGTCTATGTGGCCTCACCCCATGCCGTACCCCATCGGGTACTGCGAACCGATGTGCCGGGTCCCAACGGCGAACCCTATTGCTGGTATCAATGTACCGTGAAGGGAGGGCGCGAGGGCAGACCCCTGGATGCGATAACCCTGGCACAGGTGTGTGAAAAATTGGGTGCCGGTGAAATCTTGCTCAACTGCATCGACCGCGACGGTACCAATTCAGGCTTTGACCTGGAATTGATCCGTGCGGTCAAGGAGGCGGTCACCATCCCGGTCATCGCATCCAGCGGCGCTGGAAGGGTCGAGCATTTTTATGAAGTTTTTTCGCAAACCAATGCCGAAGCCGCCCTGGCCGCAGGTATTTTTCATCGTCACGAAGTGCCCATCCAAGCCGTCAAACGCTACCTTGAGGGAAAAGTGGAGGTACGGCTGGAAACTTGGGTTTGTTGAGTTTGTTGGGTTTATTGGGTTTGTTGGGTTCATCGGGCTTGTTTGGTTTTCTGCAGATCAAAATTACAAACTCAACAACTCAACAAACCCAACAAACCAACTCAACAAACCCAACAAACCCAATAAACCCAATAACCGGTTACACCTGGCCGTTTTCCAATAGACTGTAATATTTCTCCCGATTGAAAATGATGTGGTCGAGCATCCGGATGCCGAGTGTCTGACCGGCCTCTTTAAGCTGGCGCGTAACGGCCAGATCATCCTGGCTGGGCGAAAGGTTGCCCGAGGGGTGGTTGTGGGCCACAATGATGGCCGTAGCCCGATCGGTGATCGGGTCGGCATATACTTCGCGCGGATGGACAAGGGCCCGGTTGACCAAGCCGACCGAAACAGTGCGGACGGCTATCACTTCGTTGGCCCCGTTGAGGGAAATGCAAATAAAATGCTCCTGCGCGCGATCGGCGATATGGCGGATGAGCGGATAGGCATCCGGGGGAAATGCAATCTTGAATCCATGGGGCCGGATACGACGGCGCGCAAACTCCAGACCGGCCAAGATCAGCGACGCCTTTGCCCTGCCTACTCCGCTGATCGTCAGCAGATCCGCCATTGAGGGACTTGGGCCGGTCCGGTCCAGCAATTGCAGCAACTTGGCCGCCAAATTCAAGACGTCGCATTGACGGCTGCCGCTGCCCAGCAAAACCGCCAGCAGTTCAACATCGGACAGGGCCTCGACGCCCTTCTTGTTCAGCTTTTCCCTGGGACGATCAACCACCGGAAGGTCTTGTATGCGCTTCATCGGGGGAAGTCCTCATTTTCTGAAGCTTGCCATGCCAAGCTCTTGGTTTTGAAACCCACTTCAGGCGTGGCAGCGGATCAATCTTTACAGGTTTCGATGAAAGGATCGAAAACCGATTTGATTTGCATCAGGGTATCTTCCAAGGGAGGTGTGAGAAATTTGGCGAAAACATCCAGGTGGACCAAGGCATTAACCGCCGAATCCTTGGATGTAGCGGCTCTCAGGCGCTGGATCATGGCGTCGTTCAGCCGGGCCACATCATTGTAAATGGAGATCAGTCCATCCAATGGAAAATCGGAAGTTCTCAAACCTTGTTTGGAAAAGTAAGCGGCCAGCAAAAAGGTTGCCGCCGCCCGCCACATGGTTTCATCTTTATTGGCAAAAGGCAGATGAAAGCGCGCCATAGGCTTGAAAAAATGGGTGTACGGACACCTGCTGCCCGCGATGAGCAATCCCATAAGCGAACTGAGCCCCTCCTGGGCCGAGGTGCTTTGGATAACCTGACGCTCAGGGCTGGTCACGATGACGGCGATTTTGTCGAAAGACATCAATTGATCGAAACGGGTGATGGCCGGCACGAGATTGAGCGCCACGGGGCAATATGGATGGGAATCCGCATTTAAGGGGCAATGCGGGCACTGTTGGTAGGAGAGTTTCGCCCAGAAAGGGGGCTCATTGCACATGGTATCGATCAGTTCAATCGTGGTCGTATCGAAATTCAATTCAAAGCGTTCAATGGCCTTGTTTGGCAGCGTGAATTCATAGGTAATCGTGAATGTATGGTCCATTGACTCGCTCCTCATGATGACGGCAATCGTGTTCTCGTGAAGAAAAGATCTGCACGCCGGCCTGTGTCAACGAAAAAAATACTCGGCGAAGCAGCGACTGCATGGGCTGGAAGATGAACGACATAGCCCATGGGATGATTGAATCTTGTTTGATTCTCCCGTGCTCCCCATTTGCTATTACAGCAGGGTTCATCGCCGGCCAAGCATCAACCGGCGGTGCAGTGATCGCCATTGAGAGTCGCCGGCCCGGCATTCGAATAATCACCAGGATGCCGGTTGATGAGAAATCTTTTTTGGACGGGCAATTTAAATTCGACCAGCCGATTACCCTTGTCCGCACAGGTGACGATGTGGCGGATGGCCTCCCCGTTGCCGCCGCAATCGGGACAACCCAAGACCTCGCTTTCATGCCGGGATTGTGCGGTGGAAATCGTCTTCAGCGCCAGCGTACCTTTGCCCTTGCAATGAGAACATGCGACCGGTCTTAGCGTGTCCTTCCACGACCATCCGGCCGCCTGAATTTTGGCCAGCATGTGTTGGATGGTCCTCTGCTCGATGTAGCTGAAATCCTGGCGAGAAATATGTTGCAGCAGCGAGGCTTGGACCGCGTCCGCCGGCAGGCGCAAGAGGGCCTGCAATTTAAACGGCAAATGGTCCTGTACCAGGATGAAGGACAGCAGTCCATTGGCATTTTGCTGCCGCTCAAGAACGTTCAGATACTCGAGCAGGGCCGCTTGGGCTCGCTGCCGGAAGGCATCCAAATGCGCATGGCCTGGTTTGAACAGGGCGACATCGGCCATCAGGTCGGGATCATCCAGGAATTGGGCCACCTCCCACCGCAAGGAAACATCCGCGCTCGAAAACGCGATCTTCTTCATTAATCTTGGATGGGGCAGTTTTTTAGCAGCTGCCAGGCGGATGGCATCCTGCCGGGCGGAACCCGCCACCCGCCGCAACAGTAGATCGTTGTGAATCCGGGAGACCACCTCCCGGCCAAGTTCAATATCCCATGTGTTCAATGCGATGGCCGTTAAAAAAGACGGCCCTTCGATGAGCGCAGCGGCCTCTTTCCGGACAGATGCCTGACCGGCTTCCAATGCCATCTGCCTGAGAACCGCCTCATCTTTAAGCTGGCTTGCCGCGGCAAGGCGAAAGCGTTCATCCTTGCTTCGCAGTGCTTTTTTCCGCAAAACGCAAGTACGAATGCATTGGCTCAATAAATCAAAACAGCGTTTGATGCCGGCAAACCGGTGGCTTCCAGACCAGTTCATTTGCCCCACAACACCATTATCCTTGCCTGTTCGTTCATCCACTGGATATCACGCCGCAACATCCCAGGATCCGGAAAAAAGGCATCTCACCTGCAGTGCCTGTTTTCCCTTGACACTGATGCGAATTACCCACAGTAATAAACATGTTCGCGGAAGGCGTTGGCGTAAAATTGCCATCATACCACAGGGCTTGAAGTGCTGCAAAAATCGTATCGCTTACGCCATTACACCATCTCCAGCCCTGTTACAAGCCCTAAATCCACCCATAAACGGATGCAGCCGCGCATGACTCCGAACGATCATCCGGACATAAATGATGAGGGCGCAGACAGCGCAGGCCGTATAAGCCCCCCTGCGCCGCAGGACCACCATGAGCATGCATTATTATCGTTTTTAATAGATATACAGAATTACAAACGGCACCCGGACCTGTGGGAGGCCATGGCCTGCCTGATACGCCGGAGCCTGCGCACAGCCGGCGGCGGCATTATGCTGTTGAACCGTGACAAGCAGGAATTTTTCGTACCTGCGGCCAGCGTCGAAGATGCCGGGGTTGAAATCAGATTCAAAAGCATGCGTTTCCCTGCCGGCGAAGCCCCTTTCGCGCAGCTGTTTCCAACCGAGGCGGCCTTGGTCTTAAATGATTTCAAGCACGAACCCCACGTATTCAGGCATATGAACACCCATGTCGGCGAGTATATCAGCAATCGTTTGGATGTACCGTTGCGTATAAAGGATACGATTGTAGGCACTTTGTGGGCTATCAACTGCGAAGAGGGGCATTTCGACGCGTCATCGGCGGTACTGATGAGTGCTTTGGCCGGCATTACCGGCTCAGCGATGCAAAGTATTAGCTGCGACGCTTATTTGAGCCTATCCGATCAGCGAATGAAGCATTTCAATCTGAGCAAATCCCACGTCGTTGACCACCTTTCGCACGCGATAAAAACGCCCTTGGCGGTATCCATCGCCTCCTTGAAGCTGCTTGAAAAGCATCTGCGCAAATTACCCGACAGCGCCTGGCAAAAAATCTATCGCCGCGCTGAACGTAGCCTGGGGCGCTTGTTAACCATTGAGTATGAAATGGAGGATATCCTTCGGCGTAACCAACCGTCAAAAGATGAAGGAACTTCCCTTCTATCTGAAGATGATTTGACGACCACGCGGACCGATCCGTCGGAAACCACAGGAGCATTGCAGCGAGCTCCGCTGTTACCAGCCGAGGATCTCGAAAGACCCGAGAACGGCAACCCGCCGAAATGAAACAGTGATGCATGGAACCTACTGAAAATCCCTCTGCCAAAACGTGCCACCCGGAGCGATCGGAAGCAGTCTCCCATGAAAGGGAGAAAACGCTCGCATCCAAGGATTGCACCAACGACGACTTCTTTCGCCAGGTCAACATCGAATTCCTCATCCATGAATTGAAGGATCCGGTCAGTGTCATCGAAACCGGAGCGCGCATGCTGCTCGACAAGCAGGACGCCGATGCGCCTCTCAGCACCACTCAACAACGAACTTTGGAGCGGGTTTTGCGAAATACACGCAAGACGCGCGACATGCTCGCGCAGCTGCTTGAAATCGGACGGGCGCAGAGCGTTTGTTTTCACTGCCGCCCCTTTCAACCTTATGGTACGGTTCAAAACGTCTTGTTTCAGGCGATTGAGGCCGGTGATCCTGAACTCTATGATCGGATGAAAAAGGTTCGGGAAACGACCGATCGGCTGGCTTTTCTATCCCGCTGCGGCATTCGCCTGGATGTGGCCGCGGCCGTTGAAAACCTGGCCATCGAGCAGGATGAAATCAAATTCCGTCAAATCGTCAGCAATTTGATTAAGAACGGCTTGTCTTATCGCCGCCGCCATTTGTTGATTCATCTGGCGATCCAGCACAAGTGCGTCTGCATATCCGTGAGGGATGACGGACCGGGAATCGCACCACCGCATCAGGAATTGATTTTCCAACGCTACAAACAGGTGGCGCCTTGCGAGGGCCTGGCGCGCGGCGGTCACGGGTTAGGACTTGCCGTGGCCAGGATTCTGGCCCGTTCTTTGGGAGGGGATATCATCGTGGAAAGCGAACTCGGCTTGGGGGCCTTGTTTCGGTTCATTTTGCCCGTTGCTTTCCCGGTCGACAGATAAGTTGACAACAGGTTCAAATCTCCAGTATTATTGAGATTATTTTTTTCATGGGGAAAATATTCATTTCCATGGGGACAAGTTTGTACGATCAAAGCTAACTTTTTTTTCAGTATGAGCCGATAATGGTGGAGAATCCAGCGCGACAGTGCTTCTTGGTGGTATTCTGTATTGCGGCGGATTAGCGCAAAGCCAAATTGTATCAGAAAAGGGGGTAGCTTTATGCAAAGATTAAGTCGGTTCGGCTTGATTCCGCTGATATGCTTGATGGTGATGGTTATAATTGTTCCGGCTTGGGCGGCGGATATCATCAAAATCGGTGTCATCGGTCCAATGCAGTTTTCACAGGGGAAAAACATGTGGAACGGCGCAGAAATGATCACCGACAAAATCAACGCAGAGGGAGGGATCAAAGTCGGCAATAAAAAAATGCAAATTGAACTGATCAAAGCCGATTCTAAGGAATTCACCAGCGCTCCCGAGGCGGCCGCCAAGATCATGGAAGAGTTGATCACCCGCGATAAAGTCGATTTTGTGGTGGGCGGATTCAGAACCGAAGCGGTTCTGGCCATGCAGGACGTGGCCATGGACCATAAGGTCATTTTCGTTGGTGCTGGCGCGGCGCATCCCGAGTTATGCGATCGCGTGGTGAGAAATTACGATCGTTACAAATATTGGTTTCGAGGCACCCCATTCAATTCCAATTACATGGTCAAAACCTTGTTCATGCAGTTGCGCAGTGTGGCCACCCTTTTAAAACAACGCCTGAATCTGGATCGGGTAAAAGTGGCCATTCTCGCGGAAAAGGCCATGTGGGTCGATCCAATGGTCAAAGCAGCTGAGGCGTTCGTTCCTAAAATGGGCCTCGAAGTGGTCGGCATCTGGCGGCCGGAGGCCAATGCGAAGGATCTGTCCGCCGAGCTAACCGCTATCCGGGGATCGGGGGCACAGATCATCTTCACCATCCTTTCAGGACCGGCCGGGATACCCCTGGCCAAACAGGCCGGTGAGATGAAAATCCCGGCGGTCCAGGTGGGCATCAATGTTGAATCCGCCAAAGAAGGATTCTGGGAAGCCACCCAGGGCATGGGCAATTATGTAATGGCGCTGAACAACTATGTTCCTGGTGCAGAGTACAATGACCTCACCGCTGCATTTGTAAATGGGTATATGCAGCGCTATGGCGAGGTGCCTGTGTATAATGCCAACACCTATGAGATCATTGGTACTTACCTCAGGAGCGCCATTGAAAAAGCTGGAACGCTCGATCCGCAAAAACTGATCCCGTTGATAGAAGAAGGTACCTATAAGGTATCCTCAGGTGTCGTTGCTTTCGAAAAAGACGAGCAGGCCAGGCCGACGCATGACCTCAAATGGGGACCAGGATATACGACCTCTTTAGGCGTCCAGTGGCAGGATGGCAAAATGGTTGCCGTCTGGCCGCATTTCAAATGGATGAGCCCGTATTGGGAATTCAGCGTCGAACCGCCTGACAAACCCAACGAATTGTCGTACAAAGGGCTGAAGCCGTTTGTGATCCCGCCCTGGATGGTGACCGCTTACAAAAAATGACAGCCGTTCTCAACGACGATCGGAAAGTAAAAATGGTTGGAAGCGATACATCCTTGCTTAAGTTCATTCTTCGGATACAACCCCCGTGGCATGAGAGGGGTTGTATCCGATCCGATCCCTACCCTCCGGACCTCTAGCCGGCGTAGCTTCTGACGCGATCGGCGAAGTTTTCTCCATTTCTTTTTGCGGGCTTTTACGGCCTCGTCATCCTTAACAATCAGCACTTCCCGCCAAAGCATCCACCTTTGGTCGACCCCATTTAGTTACAGGGCGGAAGTCGTGCGTGCCAAGTTCTGAGTGCGACCTGCGTCTCAATGACTGAAAACGCCACCGAGTTCAGGAATTCAAATGGAACTGGTTTCACATGTCTTGGATGTTTACTCCCGGATCGACCAAGAAATTGCCGCCTTTCAGTTAAAAACAGGCCTGCGCTGCCCCACCGGTTGCGGTCTTTGTTGTCCCACCGCGGACGTGCAAACAACCGTGATTGAAATGCTTCCCGCCGCGCGTGAGATTCTATACCGAGGCGAATCGACGCCCTGGCTTGAGCGTATCCAGGCGGAAGGCATAGATAGCGTATGCGTCTTTTACCAAAAGCAGAGCCTGCCCCATGCTCCTGGTCACTGTAGCATGTATACATTGCGACCATCCGTGTGCCGCCTGTTCGGGTTCGCCGCGGTCCGCGACCGTCTGGGTGCTCAGAAACTGGCCGTCTGCAAACATCTAAAAAAATCGGATCCGGATGCTGTGGCAATGGCCTGCAAAAAGCAGGGTGAAGCGCCCCGTTACACGGACTTCAGCACAATGTTACTGTCCTTGGATTTGACGCGCGCCCATCTGATGCCCATCAACGCCGCGTTGAAAGAAGCGATCACGCGTTCGGGGCTTTGTTTGCAGATGACCCATGCGGAGGCCTTGGGGAACAAATCGGCAGCTTAAATTTTTTTTTCTTAATTTTCAGTTGGTTGAATAATAATATACTTAAAATGCTACCGTATTTTCCAAGTATTTATTTGGTATTGCCTTTTAACATTTTGCTGCTATAATTCGTTGAGTTTCCACACCCCCCACCCCATCCTGAGAGGCGTAGAGGCGCCGATGCAGTTGGATCCTTAAATGCTGCCGTAGGTTTGTTCAAACCATCGGTACGGTAAAAAGGAGAGGTGAACATGAAGGAGCTGATTAGTTTTATTGCTCAGTCGCTGGTGGACAAGCCCGATGAAGTTACGGTTTCAGAAGTGGAAGGTAATCAGACGACCGTGTTGGAACTCAAGGTGGCCAAAGAAGATCTTGGCAAGGTGATCGGCAAGCAAGGAAGAACCGCCCAGGCCATGCGTACCATCCTCAGTGCGGTTTCGTCCAAGGTGAAGAAACGCACCGTTCTCGAAATCATTGAATAGCTGAATCGTATTTGCAAACACATGCGGATGGATATTGACTGGGCAGCGAATCATTCGGAATGAATCTTCCTGCCCAGATCCCAAAGGCACTTCGGCCACCCATTGCAAGCCTGGGGAAAGAAGAGAAAGCGCTATTTGGAGAAGATTTCCCGGCAAACCCCGGAATCTCTCCAATTAAACCCCCATACACAACGGTACGCACGTTCCTTCACTACCCTGCGTTCTCGTGTTCCTTTTGATTCAGTACCTCTTCGATAAATAGTAGATTGAGAAGTCCCATCTCATCGGTTGCGCCTCTTTCCATGAGGTCATCCAGTAGATCCCGTTTCCTTTGGGGGGATGGCGAACCTTTGCTGCTTTGTTTATAGATCCTCCTTCATGAAAAAGCCGCCCTTCGGTTTGCTTTATCCAGACCGGCCTTGAGAGTGGAGTTCTTCTACGGCGTCGCTATGGTTGGGTGGGATGATTTTCGATGTCCGGAACGCACCAGTGCAGCTTTGATGAAGTCCCGGAAAAGAGGATGGGGATTCATGGGTCTCGATTTAAATTCAGGATGGAACTGACAGCCCAGGTACCAAGGATGGTCTTTCAACTCTATAATTTCAACCAGATCACCATCCGGAGAGGTACCGCTGATGATCATGCCGTTTTCCTCCAGGCGGGATCGAAATTCATTGTTGAATTCGTAGCGATGGCGATGGCGTTCGGAAATCTCTCTTTTGTCATAGGCGGCATACGCCAGGGTATTTTCCACCAATTTGCATGGATAAGCGCCCAAACGCATGGTGCCGCCTTTGTTTGAGCTCGCATCCCGTTTTTGGAGCGCTTTGGTTTGATCATCGTACCACTCGGTCATCAAGTAGATCACCGGATAAGGTGTCTCGGCATTGATCTCGGAACTATGGGCGCCTTGCAGTCCGGCGATGTGCCTGGCGAATTCCACCACTGCAATCTGCATGCCCAAACAAATCCCGAAATAAGGGACCTTGTTCTCCCGGGCATATTGGGCCGCGCAGATTTTTCCCTCAATTCCGCGCGACCCGAATCCTCCCGGAACGAGAATACCATCCGCACCGGCCAGGATTTCGGCGCAGTTTCCGGAAGAGATGGTCTCGGAATCCACGTAGGTCAAGCCCACCCTGGATCCATTGAGCAGTCCGCCGTGCACCAGCGCTTCGTTCAGGCTCTTATAAGATTCGGTCAAGTCGACATATTTGCCCACGACGGCAATGTGCACGTCATATTGCGGGTATTTGAGCCGATGGCACAGCTGCTCCCATTCTTCCAGGCGCGGTGTGCGCGTCCAGATATTGAGCAACTCGACGATTTTGTTGTCCAGACCCTCTTTGTGAAAGATCAACGGCACTTCATAGATGCACTCGACATCTTTGGCCGTGATGACCGCGTCAGTGCTCACATTGCAGAACAAGGCGATCTTTGACTTTATTTCCTTGGATAAATAGCGGTCTGTCCGGCACAGCAAAATGTCAGGCTGAATGCCGATACTGCGCAGCTCTTTTACACTGTGCTGGGTCGGTTTGGTTTTCAGCTCCCCCGCGGTTCCGATGTAAGGCACCAAAGTCAGGTGAATATAAAGAACGTTTTCCTTGCCGGCATCGGCGCGAAACTGGCGGATGGCCTCCAGAAACGGCAGGCTTTCGATATCTCCAATGGTCCCGCCGATTTCGACAATAACGATATCCACACCTTTTGAGACCATGCGAATGCTGTTTTTGATTTCATCCGTAATATGCGGAATGACCTGGACGGTGCCGCCGAGATAATCCCCGCGACGTTCCTTGGTGATGACCCGATCATAAATCTTTCCGGTGGTAAAATTGTTGTCGTGTCCCAGGCGCGCATGGGTGAACCGCTCATAATGCCCAAGGTCGAGATCGGTTTCAGCACCGTCGTCCGTGACAAAGACTTCTCCATGTTGAAAGGGGTTCATGGTGCCAGGATCGACATTGATATAAGGATCGAGTTTTTGCAGGGTGACTGTCAAACCACGGCTTTCAAGCAATGCCCCAATGGAGGCCGAAGCCAAACCCTTGCCCAGGGAAGAAAGTACACCGCCGGTAACAAATATGAATTTGGCTCCCTTTTCAACCATGCGCTCCGCATCGCCTCCGTTTTGCAATCGATTTTTTTCTCCCTTTATCATAAACCCCGCGGATGTGAAAGTGGCTTTTATCCCTGCCCCCTTGACCTTGCCCGTTATGCGTGCCTGGTTTTAATGGCATTTGGCTCAATTGATCTGAGGGGACGGGTGCTTTTAAAGCGGTCATTAATCGCTGAACTTTTTTTGAAACTCTTCAATGGTCCGCTGCACCTCATCCGATGAAGAGGGCGGACTGGGCGGAATGACCTGGTCCGCCAGCGGATAAGCGCTCCTTAAATGAGCCATATCGAATATTTCGGCAGACAGTTTCGCGTTCACCTCTATATCCAAAAGTCGCGTCCGGCGGATCAGCCGGCGGTTGTAGTATGACTCGATTTGCATCGGATACCAGACATCCCCTTTTTTCTGCCAATCCCCGTAAATAAACTCCAGGCGCTCCTCCGGATCTGCGGAAAGGACATTGAGCCAACGCATCGGAAGAAAGCTCTCCTTATCCACCATCAGCTGAGAAACCGATTCATCGGGATATTGGGCGCCGAGTACATAAACGATGCGCTCGCCGAACCGCCCAAGGCTGGTCTTTTCCACATCCACGCCGTGTGACAACAATTTTTTATACAAGAGCTTGCGTGAACGATGGAGAAGCAGATCCTTATATCTGTCAAATGGGGTCGCTGCGTCGGAGGTTCGCCTGCCATCCACGATGGTGACCATTTCATTCGAGACGGCAACGTGAATACGATGGGTATTCTCAAACCAGCCATCCGACCGAAACTTTTCCGGAAAGGAATAAAACAGCGTCTCTTTTACCTCCAGCGGGTGATCGGCAATTGAACTGTCTTCAACGATCACTTGCTGCACCACCCTCAAGGTTTGGGCCCCCGAAAGCGTCTGAACCATCAATTCCAAAACGTGGGGGCCTTGCAGCGTATAGCCGCCCGCTGGAAAGGGTGCCGCGATTGCGATGCAAGAGAGCACCAGCAGGAGGAGGTTGCGACGGCCGCATGAGACCAGGCATGCAAACCATTTAAACCCCGCAGGTGGCGTTTTGTACGAAAGCATGCTCATTTTCCGTTTTTGATTCGTGCCGGATAGGCCGGTGCCGGGCCCGCCAGGGCCCTTTCTCACCGCCGGATCTGTCTATACCATTTTAGAAACGGCAGAGTACGGTCCGAGACAGGGGCTGCGGCGATTTTGGAACTATCCCGGCCCACGGCGGTGGCGACACTGCATCGCAAGTCCATGAATGACTGCGCCATTTGGCCAAAATCGTGAAAGGCCGCAAATACCATTCATGGATGGAACTGCCTAATCGCCAATGAAAATATCCTGCGCGTAGCGTGCCGCCGGTCCCAGCTCCTCTTCAATGCGCAGCAATTGGTTGTATTTGGCGATGCGGTCGGTCCGGGACATGGAACCGGTCTTGATCTGTCCGGCATTCACGGCCACCGCCAGATCGGCAATAAAACTGTCTTCGGTCTCACCGGAACGATGTGAGATCACGGTGGCATATCCCGCCAGCTTGGCCATTTCGATGGCGTCCAGGGTTTCGGTAACGCTGCCGATCTGGTTGAGTTTGATCAGAATCGCGTTGGCGACGCCCTCTTCGATGCCTTTGGCCAGAATCTTGGGATTGGTCACGAACACATCATCGCCGACCAGCTGAATCACCTCATCCAACTGCTCGGTCATCAACTCCCAGCTTCTCCAATCCTGTTCGGCCAGGCCGTCTTCTATGGAGAGGATGGGGTACTTTTCAAGCAAATTGGTGTAGTAGGCAATCATCTCTTCCGGCGAAAGGGATAATTTTTCAGATTTAAGCTCGTATTTGCCCTGCTTGAAAAACTCGCTGGCCGCAGCATCCAGAGCCAGCCCGATATCTTTGCCCGGAGCGTAGCCGGCCGCCGATATGGCCTCGATAATGAAGGCAAGAGCCTCTTCGTTAGAGGCTAAATCGGGGGCAAACCCGCCCTCATCTCCCACGGCCGTGCTCAAACCCTTCTTTTTGAGGATTTTTTTCAAGGCGTGGAACGTTTCGGCACCCATCTGAATCGCTTCGGCCATCGACTTGGCGCCGAAAGGAACAATCATGAACTCCTGGATCACCAGATTGTTGGCCGCATGGGCGCCGCCGTTGATCACGTTCATCATGGGAACAGGCAAGGTGCGCGCGTTGATGCCGCCGAGGTAGCGGTATAACGGCAAACCGTACGCCTGGGCCGCAGCGCGGGCAACCGCCATCGACACGCCCAGGATCGCATTGGCCCCGAGTTTGGATTTATTCTCGGTGCCATCCAGGGCGATCATGGCCTGATCCAGGGACGTTTGGTCGGCGGCATCCATGCCCACGATGGCATTGGCAATGGTGGTATTCACATTTTTGACCGCGTTTTGAACCCCCTTGCCGCCATACCGCTTGGCGCGGATGTTCCGGAGCTCCAGCGCCTCACGGGTGCCGGTGGAGGCCCCCGATGGCACGGCCGCCCGACCTGTGGCGCCGCAAGCCAGACTGACATCCACCTCGACGGTTGGATTGCCGCGTGAATCCAGAATTTCCCGTCCCCTCACATCTATGATTTCGGTCATGTTGTCCCCCCTTGTGGCGGCAGCTTCACATGTAAAAGAAAAATTCAGTCCCGCGCGGCCTGCGCAAGCCGAGGGCGAATTTTGGTTTTCTTCTGAGAAGCCGCCAGTTTTTTTAAGGCCACTCCAAAAGAACCACGTACCAGGAACTGTTGTAAATATGCCTTGCTGCTTGACAAAATTCGGGCGCATGTTACTCTGCCCGCCTGGGGTTGTCAAGGAGATGACCAGCTTTTTAAGGGAGTTACTCGCAATCCGCAGGATCAGCAGCCGGCGCACTGGAGGCCAGTTTATCGGCCGACAAGCCGATCGCAAGCCGAGGGGGACAACTTCGCCATGGAAAAAAAAACATTATACAACGAGGGTCATTTGTTCGTTGCAGCCATTCGGGTATTGGAACGCCGGCATGGAGCCCCGCCGACCCTGGAGCAGATCTCCGAACTGGTTCATTTTTCGACCGAACAGACCGGACTGATCAGCCGGCGTTTGCGTGATGCAGGCATCGTGGAGCAGGTGGAAGGGGCCTACGGAGACCGCTGGGGCATCGCCGACCACCTCAAACTGGAGGACCTGCCCAGGGATATGGATGTCACCCAGTTGGACACCGCTTTAAAAAAATTTCAATCCGAACGCAACAAGCTTGCCCAGAAGGTCGAATCGATCAAAGGCCTGCAGGCGCAAAAGAGAAAAGATCTTTTTGCCGGCCTCGAAAAAAAACTCAAACAGGATTTATCCAAGGACTGATCCGCCGGAGGGCTTCGATGGGGCAACCATCATCGGATTGCTTCTTTGCGCAGCTCTTCCGAAATGCTTTGTGCAACATCTTCAGGTATGCCGATGAAGCCGCCCTATTCCTGCAGCGCCGGCAGAAATCCGAAGGCGCCGGGCCTGCCGGGCAGCCTGATCGCAAAATCGTCAAAAAAGATGTCCGGGGTCCGGGTGTTGTTCGGCACACCCCCCACGGATCCCCAGCCCCAGGTGTGCAGACCGATTTCAGGACGCGACGCGGCGAAAACGCCGGAAGCCGGCGTCGTCAGGACCGGATTGTTGCTCCGCAAAATGGTATTGCTCTCAACCCCGGCGCCGCGCAGCTCGATTGAAGTTACGCCTGGATTGGCGGCATCCCAGCGCACCAGGGTAAAATAATCGCTGCCGGCATCCGTATCATTCACATCGTCCGGAGGCCAATTGACCTGATCGCGGGCATTGGCCAGGCGCCGATTGTCCCGCGGATCGCCGTCGGGGGTGCCCGATGGGGCGTTGTCGCCGAAGAACACCTGGATGTCATTGACGCGCTGGCCGGCAAAGGCCCCACCGGCGGCATTCTGTTCCCGGATGCGCACCAGCAGAGTCGGCCAGCTGACCTGCCGGTCATATACCTGAACATCGTCGACGTACCATCCATCCCCGGGCGAATTCCCTGACAACAGCCAGTCGCGGGTTCGCAACCTGAAGCGGATTCTAACGTTCCTCCGGCCGGCGTAATCCGTCAGATCGATGGTGACCGGCGTCCACAATGCCTGTGTGCCGGTATAGCGGGCCAAGCGGGTCCAGGCTCCACTTCCACCGCCGTTATTGGTCGAAATCTCCACGTCCGCATAGTCTTCGTACCAACCTAAAAACCAAAACCGGTACAAATCGAAGCGATGGTAGAAGCTCAATTGCGGCGCTATTGCCGTTGAAAGATCGAAGGATACCGATTCGATGCTGATGTCCGCATCTTCCGGCGAATCGCCGCCGGGGCTGTCATGCCAGCACCGGGTCGGGCTGGGCGGATTGTTGGCCGGCGGCGAATTGGCCACCAAACCCCATGGGGCGTCGGTGGTCCACTTGGTCGTGCCCGCTTCCATATCGTCTTCAAAATAGATGATTCCCCCCTGTGAAAAATCGGAAGGGACGAGTGTTTTATAGGCCAGCCAGCGCCAGTTGCGGTAATCGGCATGGGCCCGTTCCCACAAAACGATCATGGGTTGGTCGGGTATGGGAACGATGTTGTCGGGTATCCCGTCCGCATTGTTTGAGGCCGCCTTCAACAAAGAAATCCCGTAATGGTTGCCATTGCCGTCCAGCCGGACGGAAAGACCGGCCAGGTAGACAGGCTCGTCATTCAGGAAAATCTTCGCCTGGACATCGTAATTGAGCAAATTGCCGTTGCCGGACCAGGCCGAAGCCAGGTCCACGCCTGCTTGCGACCAATTCAGGGCCAGCTGGCTTGAGTCCAACTGCGTGGCCGGCAGCCGGTCGGTACCGGTCACACGCAATGCATTGCCGCCGTCCACCGCCGCCACCGCGTGGGCACCCTCCGACGAGGGTGCGTTCCAGTTGCCCAAGGAGGGATCATCGAACCTCTCGTGCCATTCCGAAGCCGTCGCGCCGCCCGTGCCGATGGGCACATGATAGGTAATCAACCGGTTGGTTCCCAAAGTCCCTTGTCCGAAAATACCCGTACTCGCGACTTTGACGAAAGGCTGCAAAACCACCTCATCGCCGTTGGCAGGCGCCAGCGGCGCCCAGGCGCCATCCACCCGGGCAATCCCCCGCAAGCGGGTATTTTCGCGGGTGACATAGCGATACAAAACGCCATTGAGCTGAAAACGGCCGTTGTGCTCCGGAAACACAGCGGCCGGGGTGGCCGCCTGCAAATGCAAGTCGCCGCCTTGAGCCACGGCTGTACCATCGCTCAATACCACCAGGCTGACACTATCGCCGATCGCCGCCAAACCATTCCAGTTGCCGCCTTCCCGGCGGAAGCGAACCCGATTGCCCGCCTGGTTTTCGATATCACGATAGGCCAGGGAGGGCCCATTGTTGATCCTCAGCCGGCCGCGCTGGCTTGCAAAAGCGGGCGCAACCCCATAGGGAACCTCGGTGGTCAGCCATTGGGGTTGGACATTGGTGACCCGAAAAATATGCGGCTGGAAGGATAAGGTGAATTGCTCGCCGGCGCTCAGCGAATAGGTCCGGCCGTGCAGGACATTCAAATCAGCCCCGGCCGCCATTTTCGCCGCGGCATAGCGATAACCCGATTCAGCCAGATAAAAGGCCCGATTACCGCTGTTGGCGCTGACCGTGTGGAAGGTGGCTGTGGTGGTTTGGGATAACAGGGCTGCGCCGATTATGCTGATGAGCAGAATGGCTACAATCAGGCCGATCAACGAGCTGCCGCGTTGATTAAGATCTGTTTGCAAATCTTCTTGCCAAATGGCCGGCTGAGGCATTCCCTTACCACTCGCTCGGAAACAGTCTTTCAAGGCCCATTTAAATTACCGTTGTTCCGGGGACTGACCCTAAACGAAAAATTTGTGCCGGATTCGCCGTCGCCGCGATCCAGGCGAAAAGCAACCTGCACTTCATAAAGGTTGCTGATATTGGCTGTAGGAACATCGTTGAGAGTGCCTGAACTGTCTACATATTGTATGCTAAAGCCATCCATGGGCTCGGCCAGAAGATCCCCGGGCTCAGCAGGTGTGGGACAGTTACAGTGTGCACTTGGGTTGACCTTCATTTCCAGGCGATTGTCGCGCCATCCGATGGTTCTGAAAAAAGGTGAAATCGTGTCGATCCGGTATCGAACGCAGCCATTGTTTGAGGCAGCCTCATCAACAGCCGATAAATCGCCCATCTCACGGGACATCCGGGAAATCACCAGTGAGGCCTTTTGGCTGAGTTCGGCATTGATTTTCGAAAAGGCATATCCTCTGACGCCGGTCACAATGCCGACGGAAACCACCGCGGCCAAAATCCCGACCAGCGTCAACGCGGCCAGTATTTCAATCAAGGTAAAGCCGCTGTTGCGCAAAGCGCATCTGAGGTGATCAGCCGGCATGAGTAAACAATGCGCGCAGGGTTCGATCGCCGTTGGAAATGGTTATGAGTAAAATAGCGACATCACCGTCGTTCCCTACATCAACTTCAACGCCGGTTTGGGCGCCGGTGATGAATGCGCTGTATGCCGGATTAGAAGTCACCTGAGATGCAAATGTCGCCAGAGGGCTTCCCGGGCTGTTGCGCAGCCAGTCGCGATAGTCGCGCGTGATATCTTCCATGACGGTCTTTAACGATGCTTCGTCATTGACACTGGCCACGACCTTGGCGCCTGCGATCATATTGGTGCTCATGAACGGAACGATCAAAGCTCCCAATACGGCGGCGAGTGTAATCGTCACGATGACTTCGATCAGGGTGAAGCCATGTTTGGAATGCATGCACCCGCAGAGTGGCATTTTACAGGACCGAGTCTTTGTTTTCATACATCACCCGCTCCACGGTGACGTGATCAGGGAATATACCCCGTATTGGCTGTGACGGTAATATTCGTGCTGGAGGTGTGAATGACCAAAGTGTTCGCCCCCGGACTTCCATAGCCGTCAAAGGTAATCGTTTGAGGTGTTCCTGTAATTGTAAGATAGGCAAGCGTCACTGTATCCGCAGTCTGGCCTGGCAATAATTTACGGTTGCCGCCGGTGGTTTCGAACAACCAGTAGGTGTTCGAACTTGCGTAGTAAATCCCCCACGCCGCATTGTCGGCCATGGCCCGCGATTGAGCATAACGCAGGTGCGCTTTTACTTGGTGGACTTCCGAGAGCGCCTGCTCTGATTCGGTAGAGGCTGTTTTGGAAATTGCCACGGCCGATACGATACTGATTAACAGCAGCACGGCTATTACTTCCAACAAAGTAAAGCCAATTGAATTGCTGACGCTGCTGTTTGCCGGTTTCATTTAAATATAACTGAATCCCCCTTATAAGGCCAATTAGGGGGGATTCACCATGATGGGTTGAGAGTGTTAGTTTGGCAACGGCACATTTGACCGAGAGGCTGTAGCACCTGCAACCGATGTTCCTGTTTTGCCGGAGGCCGAGACATCGATACCCGCACCAGACGCTGGAGCACTGAAGGTAATCGTAAAATCGCCGGCATCGTATGGCGTAACGAGTCCATTGGTCATGCCGGTAAGATGGGCTAATGTCGTTGGCAAAGTGCCATTATTGGTAAGAATGTATTTGGCTGCATATTGATTGATTTGGGCGATACCTTCGGCGACGGCGGCCTCCGCGGCCTTATTGGCCGCATCTGCTTGCAGATTGATATACTTGGGCACGGCAACGGCGGCGAGCACGCCGAGCAGTATTAAAACGGCGATGATTTCGATCAAGGTAAAACCGGACTGATTATTCCCCAAAACGTTTTTGGACTTTTTCATTGGCCTGTGCTCCTCTTGTAGAAGTTCAAGTTATGAAAACAATAGGTCTCTAAGAGTTTGTCTTCTTCATTGCACATCGCATGCCGTAATTTCCCGAGATTTTGGATTGCGATGTTTTTTCATAGGATTGCACGCTTTTCGGGTTGAATCAGCGCAAGCGCACACCTTAATTCGGTGATCATTTGTATTATTCAGATCTGTTGTCTTCTCCAAAATTTGGAGCAATAACTCCAGAAAATGTAGAACGCCGGTTTTTTGACGCTGGAAACAAGTTGCCGGATACTAAATTATGTTTTTGAGGAGCTTTGCATCGATTTCGAATTTTTTGATCCTGTGCCAGAGACTGCGCTGATTGATTCCGAGCAACTCGGCCGCTCTGATTTGGATGCCCGCAGCTTTTTGCAGCGCTTCGATGATAAAACTTTTTTCGATTTCTTTTAATTGCTCGTCTATCGTCATTTTGCGCTGAATACGATCAGTCACCCGACGGGAGAATCCCTTGGTCATCTCCTTGGGTAAATGAACCGCATCGATTATCCCATCTTCAACGACAACCACCGCCCTTTCGATCGTGTTTTGCAATTGACGCACATTTCCGGGCCAACCGTGGTTTTTGAGTAGATGCATAGCTATGTTCGACAACTCGACCGATTTGGGACTTCTCTTCAAAAAATGCCTGACCAGCAAAGGGATGTCCTCTGGACGCTCGCGCAATGGCGGTATGGCCAAAGTGAAAACATTCAATCGATAGAACAGATCTTCTCTAAAAGTACCGTTTTTGACCATCTGTTCCAGGTTTTTGTTGGTGGCGGCGATAAAGCGCACATTGACTTTCAATGTGCGCGTCCCACCGACCCGTTCGAATTCCTTTTCCTGCAGCACACGCAGAATTTTCGCCTGAGTTTCCATCGGCATATCCCCAATTTCATCCAGAAACAGGGTGCCACCGTGAGCCAACTCAAATTTCCCGGGCTTTGCCTGAACGGCTCCCGTAAAAGCGCCTTTTTCATACCCGAACAACTCGCTTTCCCAAAGCCCATTCGGCACAGCGACGCAATTTAATTTGATGAACGGTTTATCCTTGCGTTGGCTGTGCGTGCAAATGCTGGTTGCAATCAACTCTTTTCCCGTACCGCTTTCGCCCAGTATAAGAACCGTCGAATCGGTGGGGGCCACTTGCATGATCTGCGATAGGACACTGCGTATGGCACGGCTTTCGCCGACGATATCGGGGAAAAAATGGCGCGCATCGACCTGGCTGAGCAGCTTGGCAACATCTTCAAAGACCTGTGATATCTCGGCCATCTGATCATGATGAGGGGGTTCTTTTTTGGTCTGTTCGAGCGAAAGTGCGGGTATGGTCCTGGTTTTAAGAAGAAAATCCCGCATCGGTTTCAATAAAAAATGGACTATGGCCAGTCCGCAGCAAAAAGCCAGCGCACAGAGCAAGGTTGTCCCCCAGAAAACAGGCAGGCCGGGATCGAGTTGATGTCTGAAGCAGTATTCGGTCAACCGGAAGGAAATCACTGCGGAAAGCATCATCAACCCCGTAATGATGACCGGGATTATAATATAGAAGCTGATATGGTAGCGGTTTTGTATCATATGCATGCAACTTGCCGGTGGCGATTCCGCGATCCCGGTGAGCGATCCCTCCGGGTCTGCTGGCCATCGATTACCGAACCATTTTCGTTAAATCCCACATCGGCGAAAAAATGGCGAAAGCAAAAAAGCCGACAACGACCGCCAATCCAACAGTCAGGACCGGTCCTATGGCGTCGGATAGTTTTTTGACAGCATATTCGACTTCGGTGTCATAATGTGCGGACACTTCTTTGAGCATTTCGTCAAGGTTTCCGGACTCTTCGCCGATAGCCACCATGTTGATCACCATGGGCGGAAAATATTTGGCCGACTGCAGCGGGCCGGCGATGCCGCGGCCTTCTTCCAGGCGCTCGCGAATCTTGTTGAACTCGCGGGAAACAGCGGCATTGCCGATGGTTTTGGTCAATACCGTCATCGCGCTGAGCACCGGCACGCCGCTGGCCTGAAATATGGAGAAAATGCTGGCGAAACGCGACATGGCCGCTTTAATGAAGAGGGGGCCGATCAGCGGAATTCTCAGCAGGATAACGTCTTTTACGTAAAGGCCCTGTTCGGTGCGTAAATAGCAGATCAATCCGATCACAGCGGCTGTAATGCCCACGATGAGGACATGCCAGTAATTGGTAAGCACATCATAGAGAAGCATGCAGATTCGGGTCGGCAGAGGCAGGTCCAAACCGGCCGATTGAAAAATTTTGACGAATTTGGGAATGACGAAAGTCAAAAGAATAAAAAAGGCAATTACAAGTGCGATGACAACGATGATGGGATATTGCAGGGCAGATCGTATATCGGAACGAACCTTGTGGTCATGATCGATGATATAGATCAGGCGTTCAAGCACATCCGGCAGAGAGCCGGTTGCCTCACCCGCCTGAATCATATTGCAATAGAGGGCTGAGAATGTCTTCTCATGGCGTTTGAAGGCCTCGTATAAACTTGCCCCGCGCATTATTGCTTCGTGCATATCGGCAAGGACGGCTTTCAATGGCTTGTTTTCGGTCTGCTGCCCGAGAACTTGCAGTATCTGCAGCATGGATATGCCCGAGCGGACCAGGGTTTGAAACTGCTTGGTGAAGAGAATCAGTTCCGGTGTTTTCACGCTCGTAAAAAAGCCTGTTGCTCTTCTTCCCTGCCCGTCGGCGCGGCCCGGCTTAACCGAAGTGGGAATCAAGCCGCTTTCGTTCAGCTTGTCCTGGGCCTGGTCCAGTGTGTCGGCTTCCATCATGCCGGAGACCGTTTGACCCTGGTCATTTATGGCTTGGTACGCATATGACGGCATCGTAAAACCTCTCAACAAACTCTTTACGCCATAATGGCCGAGGCGGCCTCTTCCAAGGTGGTCATCCCCCGGGCCACCTTGATGGCCGCGCCCTCCTTGAGGGTACGCAGTTTGCCGTTCTTGTAGGCGGCGCGGGTGATCTCCTGGGCCGATTGGCGGGCCAGGATCATTTCTTGAACCATCTCATCGATGATCAGTACTTCGTAAATGCCGGTGCGTCCCTTATAGCCGGTGTGCAGGCAATGCAGGCACCCGGCGCCGCGATAAAAACTGGGCTTTTCGATGCGGTCCAGTCCCCACTGTTTGAACGCGGCGGCCGGCGGTTCGTAGGGCTGCTTGCAGTTGTCGCAAACCTTGCGCACCAGACGCTGGGCAATCGAGACCAGCATGACGGTTGCGACCAGAAACGGTTCGATGCCCATGTCGATAAAACGGGTGATCGCGCCGGCCGCGTCGTTGGTGTGCACGGTGCTCAATACCCGGTGGCCGGTCAGCGCGGCCTGCACGGCGATCTGGGCGGTTTCGGGATCGCGGATTTCGCCCACCATGATCACGTCCGGATCCTGACGCAGGATCGAGCGCAGCCCGCTGGCAAAGGTCATGCCGGCCTTGCGGTTCAACTGCGCCTGCCGGATCTTGTCGATGCGGTACTCCACCGGGTCTTCCAGCGTGATCACGTGAATATCCGGCCGGTTGACTTTTTTGAGAATGGAATACAGGCTGGTGGTCTTGCCGCAACCGGTCGGTCCGGTGGTGAGAATCAGGCCGTAGGGCTTTTCGACCATGGCGGCGATCTTTTGCTGATCATCGGCCGACATACCCATCTGATCGAAGGTCAACACCCCGGCCGAGGTGTCCAGCAGCCGCAGGACCACATTTTCACCGTAAATGGTCGGGATGGTCGAGCTGCGCACATTGATCTCTTTATTCTGATTGTGAACCGTGAAGCGTCCGTCCTGGGGGACGCGCGAAACGGATATATCCATGCTGGAAAGTATTTTGAGCCGCGACACCAGCGGCAAGAACATATGCTTGGGCGGTGCGGGCACATCCCTGAGTTTGCCGTCGACCCGAAAGCGGATCTGCACCCCGCTTTTTTCCGGACTGATATGCACATCGCTGGCCCCTTCGCTGATGGCCTGCGCCAAAATCGAGTTGACCAGCCGGATGACCGGGGCTTCCGCGGCCATGTCCTGCAGGGAATTGACTTCGACATCTTCAAGCGA
>QZKV01000019.1 GCA_003599575.1 Desulfobacteraceae bacterium
TTCCGCAAGGGGCCATTTAATTCGATAATCCCTATTTGTTTGTCAAACTAATCTGAAAATAACGGCGGGGTAGTTGCTGTTTTAATCTGGTTTTCTACACCCAGGTACAGACAGATTGTCTCCATTTATTAATAAGTGGAAACAATATGTCTGATATGTCATCAAATCACAATTCCGAATTGACATATATTGGCTTTTCGTTTATTCGTTATTCGCGAATCGCGAAAGGAGAATGGCCGATGATTCTCAAGCCCCAAGATGTTCTTGTGTTACTTAAATTGGTTTCAATTTATCCGCATGAGTGGGCTTACAATACCTTGGCTGTTGATTTGGGCATGAGTCCATCCGAAGTGCATGCCGCTGTAAAGCGCTCTGTCAAAGCTGGATTGGCAAATCAGGGTGAGTCACAAATCAGACCCAACATCAGCAGGCTTGAAGAATTTCTTGTTTATGGCATCCAATACGTATTCGTTCCGGACAGAGGTGAGCTGACGCGCGGAATGCCTACAGCTATTGCGGCTAAGCCCTTGCTCGGAAAAATTGTCATGCCGGATGAACCCGCGCCTGTTTGGCCGGATCCGGAAGGTCCTGAACGTGGCCAGGCATTCTCGCCACTGTACAAATCCGTACCCAAAGCAGCACGGGAAGATGCGATCCTTTATGAATACCTGGTGATCGTCGATGCTATTCGAGGCGGTAGAGCCCGAGAACGGGAATTGGCTATAAAAGAATTAAAGATGCGATTTCGACAATGGCTATAAAAAAAGAACACCCCAATATCAAAATCCTTGAAACGGCCATTCACCAACTTGGCCCGCTTGTCGATGAAATGGTTTTTTTGGGAGGCTGCGCCACCTGCTTGCTCCTTACCGATCCTGCCACACCGCCACCCCGTGTAACCTATGATGTCGACGTCATCGTAGAAGCAGCATCTCTGTTGGATTATCACAAGTTATCTGAAAGAACTCAGAAGGCATAACTTCTCTGAGGACGTGAGTCCTGACGCTCTCATATGTCGGTGGCGGAGCGGTGAAACCATTCTGGATGTCATGCCGACGCATTCGAACATCCTTGGATTTGGCAATCAATGGTATGCGGCCGCGTACACCGCAGCAATCTCAGTTTCACTGCCTTCCGGCAAACTGATTCGGGTGCTGCCTGCTCCTTACTTCTTGGCCACTAAATTCGATGCCTTCAAAGGCCGCGGAAACCAGGATTATCTTTTGAGCAAGGATATGGAAGATATCATAACCATTTTGGATGGAAGACCGGAGATCATCGATGAAGTTCAGCAGGCACCTAAGGAGTTACGATCATACCTATCCGATGCATTCTCAGAACTATTGAACAACAGGCATTTTACCGACGCTTTGCCCGGCCACCTGCCTCCTGATAAAGCCAGTCAATCCTGAAAATTAAAGTTTTGTAAACTAAACTATAGTTGACAATTAATAACAATAGATTTATTTATCTTCAAAGCCAATACGGAATGGAGGTGCACCGATGCGCCCGATTGCATCCGAACAGGATCCTATACAGTACCCGTTAAATGAGCTTTTTGGCACCCAAGCCCACGTAAGACTGCTCAGGGTCATGGCCAATGAGGTCGAAGGACCTCTCACGGCTGTCGATGCGGCTAAACGCGCGGGGCTTACGGTGCCCGGCGCGCAAAAAGCATTGGAAAAGCTCTTGCGGTCGGGATTTGTTTCCCGGGTGGGCGGCGGTCGAAAGCATCAGTATGAAATCCGGCACTCGGATCGGCTCATGCAAATCGCAGTAGAGTTGTTTCAGGCGGAAAAGAGCCGGTATGAACAGCTGCTTGCCGCGATCAAAAAGGAACTTAATAACCTGACACCGCCCCCGCAGGCGGCATGGGTTCAAGCCGCTCCAAGGGAAATCGACGAGCCTTTAATATTGGGATTGCTCCACGAATCTCTTCATCTGACCAAATGCGTTCGCCAGCTGAGGGCCGGACTTCATCAGATCGAAAAGGTCTTCGATCTGACCATCGAAATCGAGGGCTATACAAAGGCGGACATTCCGGACCTTGAGCTCGACGGCGTTACCCCTTTATTCGGTGTATTGCCGGCAACATCAAACGACACCACCCGACAGCGGGCACAAAAACCACTGACCCACCGGGAAAAGGATCTTCAAATGAAAGTGCTGTCGCAAAAGCTGGCGGACGCCCTTGAAAGGGATGCTTCCCTGGTGCGACGCGCGAAAGATCATATCGATCGCTTGCTCAAGGAAGATCAGGGATCGGCAGCCGCGGATTTAAGGGAGTGGCGCGATATTCTCGATTCCTATACGATTCAACGATTGGGGCGGTTTTTCACCTCCTCAAGCGAACGCGCCAATCGTTTGCGCCAGAGCAATCCCTTTTTTGCGATCCTGAATGCCGCCGAACGGGCGCAGATGATCGACAGCCTGGAGAACAAGAATGACACGCGATCAGCTTGAACACGCCATCCGCGCAGCCTGTGATGTCTCAAACGATACTGAATTGTGGATCTTCGGCTCTCAGGCGCTATTGGGTGAGTTTCCTGATGCGCCGGAAAGCCTCCGCGCATCTATTGAGGTCGATATCCAGCCGAAGAATCGACCTGAAACCGTTGATGCCATCGATTGACCTCCGAACCAAATGAGAGACACCTCGAAGTACAACCGGAATATCAGACGATTTCCCCTCAGCATAATCCACAAAATACGATAGCGCTCTCAGGTCTGCCAACACCGGCTGGCTCACATTCATGGGGATCAGTCGATCATGAAGATTTCCAAAAGCAATATGGTAGCTGTAAGCCGGAATAAAGAGACAATCGACACGACCGTTTGCGCCATCTACACCCGCCAATCCAGCAATATTATACTAACGCGGACCTTACCTCCTGCCAGATGCAGTTCGAAGCCTGCGAAGCGTTTATCAAAGCCCATGCAGGCAATGGCTGGCGCTGGATCGAGGAACATTTTGATGATGAAGATCCGATACCAAAATTATTCTATACTACCGATTTCAAAGAAATTTTCTAATCAACCTGATCTGTTTCGATCTGTTTTGGCCCGGAACTGTAACCACCCAGGTGGACTTAAGGCCTTAGAATAAAATCAAAAAACGGAGTAACAGAAGGGGAACCATGAGCGGTGTAGTCAGGCGTTATTCCTGCAAAAACGGCGAAACCCCGAGGGTTGCATCCCTCAGGGTTTCGCACTAAGTTTTAAGTGCTTGAAAGTACTGCATCTTTTGTGGATCAATCACCACCTGACCAAGTCCCCACTTCGATGATGTACCCGCGGGCGCTCTTGGATTTCAGGGAATGCTCGGAGATTCCCTACCGCTGATATCTCTCGCTTAAAGACGCTCTGGCCAAAAACAATCTTCCGATGGCATTTATCAAAATTTGAAAAATCAAAGAAATGGTGTATTGAAATCTGTGGATCCATTTTCGGAGCAAGCGTACCCTGCTCGGATAGGGATTGCCATACCGGGGAAATCAGTTTCATGTCCATCACCACCTTTCAGGGGTTCTTGACCACCGCCGGCCTGCATCATGGCCTGCTGGTCGACCTGTGCGCCGAGCAGGGGGCGATCTCGCGGGCGCAGCTTTTGGCCTACATGGAACGGCACGCCATTGCCCCGGCCGACAAGGACAAGCTGATCGAGCGCTATTGCCGCACCTCGATTTTGTACGAAGAGGCCGATTTCGAGTATACCGTCAATCCGGTCGTGGCCGGTCTGGTTAATTTTTACGAGCGCCGCGGCAAGTTGACCCATGCGGACTTCTTAAGGGAGCGCATCTTCGACATCGGCAAGCTGACCGATACCCTGCAGCAGCAGCTGTTTGCGGAAGAACCGGTTCTGGAGCTGATCGCAGACACGGTGGACAAGCTCTACCTGGTGGTCCGCGAGGTGCGCGAAAGCGGCCAACAGCATTACCAGGCCTGTATGCGGGCGTTCGGCGACATGAAGCGCAACAGCGCGGTCAGACCGATCGAAGAGCGCATCCTGGCGCTCAAAACCGTGCACCGGCGCTATATCGAACCCTTGAGGGAGCTGATCGATCCCAATGCCGAACCGGTGCAGAAAATGGCCCTGCTGCGCCGCCGCATGGCCGACCTTGCGATCCACACGGGTCTGCTGGGCGAGTCGGTCGAGCTGGATACGCGCCGGGCGCGGCTGCACATCGACATTCAGTACATCGACTACACCCTGATCCGGCACTTTGAAACCCTGATCGATACCAGCCGCTCACTGCTCAATTCGCTGATGGAGGAAAAAACGATCAAAGACGCCCTGGCCTGCTGCCTTGGCAATCTCGAAGCGGTGTGGGCGCAGGTGCAGGCGGAAACCCTGGTGGCCACCGGCCTGCAATCCAGCCAGGCGGCCGACATGGACAAGCTGGGCCTTTTCTTCAACGACGTGATGCACCGCAAATACGTTCCCCACCCGCGGGCGATGCAAATCCAGCCACCGCAAGAGGAGCGGGCCGATCATCTGCTGCTCTTCGAACACGTGCTGCTGGACCGCATCAAAGAGCTACGGCACATCGCCGGTTGGCCGGAGTTCGTGATTCGTGAATTCGGCGCCTACCCGCCCGGCGAGCAGCTCAGGGCCATGGTGCTGCCGCTGGTCATGTCGAATCCGCCGTTTGCCGTGCGGATGTCCGATCAGACCTTTGCAGGGGACTTGAACGAATTTGCCGTGGAACTCGACGATTTCGATGTCACATGGGATGCCGCCAATGGACGTTAATCCACCCGAAGAAACACAGAAGATCATTCAATTACTGCTGCGCGGATACCAGTTCAGCGATTCCGACTTGCTCAAGCAAGGCTACGACCGGTTGTATGCCATAGTGGACAGCCGCTTCGAATGGTTCCGGGAGCACCTTGCGCTGAGCGGCTTTACGCTCTCCCGCGAAAAGCAGGTGATCTTCCTCGAAAAAGAAAACAAGACGCTCAGCCAGGAAGAAAAGCAGTCCGTGGTCGCACTGTTTCTGCTCACCGACCTGTGGCTGGAAAAAGGCAAAAGCTATGCCGACCTGTTTCAACTGAGCATCCCCTGGAGCGAGCTGGACTGGTTCCGGGACGGCTACGGCAAAGAGTACCTGAGCCAGGTGGGCATCGACAGCGACAATGACGGCGCGCTCGAACAACTGTTCAAACGCCTGGCCAACAAGGGCCTTTTGGAATACAACGACGACGCGCGCTGCCTGACCCTGCGCCGGCCCGCCGAGCGGCTGATCAACATGGCGCGCCGGCTGCATCAGCAGATCCAGGCGGAAGCGCCGGCGCAGGCACCGGAGGTTGCCCATGAATAACTACACCAGCCGCATCCGCAGGATCGGGCTGATCAACAGCGGCATGTTCGACACTCTCAGCCTGAACTTCGATGTCGAGGCCATTCACCTGGTGGGCGCCAACAACGTCGGCAAGACCAGCCTGATCGCGCTGATCCAGTTTCTTTTCTTCCCGTCCATCCACGAAATGACTTTCATCAAGACGACGGCCGAGTCCATGAGCTTTTACTTCAGACCCGAGGGCTCCTACATCCTCTTCGAGGTGCGCACCATCACGGGCAGCATCCGCACCGTGGGCATTTACGGCACCGGCGAATCAGACGCGCGGGTCAATTTCGTGTTCAACGGTTCCTTCGACATCCAGGACTTTCTCGATCCGAACCAAGTGCCGGTTCCGCTCCAAACCCTCCAGGCCGTTTTCTTCACCCGCGACTTTATGCGCTTCGACCGATTCGAGCGCTACGAGGAGGCCCTGCTGGGCCTGCACACGGGCGGCGAATACAACGTGCCCATGTTCGATTTGCCCAAGAGCAATTTCCGCCTGCTGCGCAAATTGATGCAGGGCCTGCTGCGGCTGGACCGCATCGATGCCGCCGACGTGCAGCAGTTTCTGATCCGCATCGTGGAGAAAGGGGCTGTCCGGACTAGCTTCAACCTGATGCAGGACTTTGAACAGAAATACCGTCATATCAACCGACTGCGCTTCGAGCTGCGGGAACTTGAAGAACTGAAGCCGGTGATGTCCCGTTATCAGACCCTACAGTCCCGCATCGCTGCGGCCGAAGAAAACCGGCAGCGCCACGCCGAGCGCCTTTTTCATCTCTCCGTGGCTTACCTGTCCCGTCTGGCGGCGGAAAAAGAAGCGCTCACCCATGCTTTTCAGGCGCAGGAAGAGCGGCTCGAAAACATATCCAAGACGCGCATGTCTCTGGCGCAGCGCATCGCCCAAACCAGCACCATGTGCAAGGAAGCCGAAAGCCTCAAAAAGCGCTTCGACACCTTGACCGAACTGTGCCGCCGCGAATCCGAACCGCTGATCAAAAAAGACCGCGATGAACTGACCCACGCCCGGGTCGAACTGCAAAACGCGCTGGCATCCACCGCGGCAGGTCACACCGGGGAGCTTGAAGGGCAGCTCAAAGGACTTGAGCGGGAGCACCGGGGGGTGCTGCGGCAATTGCAGGCGACCACCCTGCAGCAGGTGTGGGTTCAGGCCGGCTTTGACGAGGCGCACCGCGCACTGCTCAAGTTTTTGGTGGCCAGCGACCTGGCCAGCCTGGCAGCCGCCGAAGTGATGGCGGACGAACAGGCGTTCATCGCGGCCTCGGCGCAGGTGATCGACTACCTGGACGCCGACGGCCGGTTCAAGGGCTTCGGTCTGGATGTGCCCCGCTCGGTCTGGTTCGTTCCGGAAAAGGAGCAGGAGCCGCTCGCAGCGCGCAAGTCCCGGCTGGAAAACGACATCGCCAGAGTGCGTGAAAAGATCGCAATCGTAGGTAATGCGGCCCGAAAGGAAGAAGAATTGGCCGCGCTGAATGCGGCCATCCAGGCCAAGGAAACCCTGCTGGCGAATTTCGGCGAGCTGCAGCAATTGACAGCCCAGTGGCAAAACGCCGGCAACCTCGAAGCGCACCTGCACAAACTGGCCGCCCAATTGAAACAGCTCAACGAGGCCGCCGACGCCAAAGAAAAGGAAAGCCGCTCCCTGCGCCGGGAGCAGAACCGCACGCATACGAACTTGAAGACCGCCGAGGACCAGTGGCAGCAAATCGGCCGCGAGCATGAGAAACTGGCGGTTTTCGATTCCGCTTCGCCGGAAAATCTCGGAAGGCTCAGCCTGGAAGCATTACGCAGCGAATATCACCAGGTTCGTGCGGAGCTCGGCGACATCACCAAAGATCTGGCAAGACTGCACAACGATCTGAGCGAACCCAAAGCCGACTTGGAGGCACGTTACGAACGCGCCGCGGCCGATATGCCCTTTGCGCGCTGGCTGGACCTCAAAGCCAACCTGGCCCAGGAGATCGGGGGACTGGAAGCTCAGCTGCAGCGTGAATACGACGGCGTGTTTACCGTGGTGCGGGCCAAGCTGTCCAAAATCACCCAGGCCTTTGCCAGCGTGGAAGCGCAGGTGGCAGCCTTGAACAAGGGGGTGCGCAACGTGCGCATCTCCAATATCGATCAGATCGCCATCGCCCTGGAAAAGACGGATCTGCTCGACGCCATCGATCACAGCATTCCCGGGCAGCTGGATCTGTTTGCCGTTCAGACCCGGCCCGCCTCGCTCGACGCGGCGCACGCCGTGGTCGAAGACTACTTCAACCAGATCAAGAAGTACGGCAACGAGATCAATCTCAAAGACATGTTCCGGCTCAAATTCTCCGTGCAGTTCAATTACCAGCCCAAGCCGGTGGAGCGTTACGAGATCCACCGCTTCGAATCCAACGGCACCGAGACCGGCGTCAAGATCGTGATCTACCTGGGATTGATCGGTCTGCTGCAGGAACGCAAAAACGTGGTCGGCACGCGCATCCCGTTTTTTCTCGACGAAGTCGGCAGCATCGACTCGGACAACCTGAATCAGTTGATCGCATATTGCAGCCAGAACAACTTCCTGCCGATCTTCGCCAGCCCGGAAATTCGCAAAGACATCTCGCACAACTATCTGTTCAGGCGCAACGGCAGCCGCAGCTACCTGGCCTCGGTCGTCAAAATCGCCAAAAAACAACCCACGGTGCCGAATGAAGCGACCGACGTGGCTGATCAGCCTGCTTGAAAAGGGCGCAGTGGCGCACTCCGCCGCCGACCGCCGGATCGTCGACGAGTTGCTCACGCTGGGCATCATCGGCCTGAAGAGCACCGGCCTGCGGCAAACCGTGTCCGCTATCGACCCGGCCCAGCTGCGCCTGTGGGTCGAGGCCCGGTATCCGCTGCCTGCAATTGATCCGGACACGCTGCCGAGCCGCGTAGGAAACATCGTCCGCAGCGGAAGCAGTAAAACCGGCCACAGCTCGCACGCTGTGCTGCCGTTGCATTTCAAGTGGTTCGGTCACGGCCCTTTGGCCCGGATGACCAGCGCCTATGGCATGATGGCCGTGTTGACCGACCGCGTCCCCCATCTTCCCGTGCCGGACAGGTGGCGGCTCCTCACGATTGAAAACTGGGAGCCGTTTCACCGCTCGGATTATGCGGGCGCACCCATCCCGGTGATGGCGGTTTATCTGGGCGGCAATGTGTCGGACACCGTGATCGAAGCACTGAAGGGTTTTCGCAACCCCCCGGAAGCCGTCCTGCATTTCGGCGACTACGACTGGGACGGCCTTTACATCTTCCAGCGGTTGAACACCGCTCTTCCGTCCGCCCGGCTTTACGTGCCCCCCGATATCGAAGCGCTGTTCGCCCAATTCGGCAGCCGCCGCCTGCTCGAAAGGCAAAAACGCAAGACAGGACTCGACCCCGCCGGCCCCGAATGCCGGCGCATCATCACTCAGATCGAACAGCACAATGCCGGCCTCGAGCAGGAGATTGTAGCCCTGCCGCCCACCATTTGAAGCCGCTGTCTTGCAAGGACATGAATCGAGGGACTGAACCGCCCGGCAGATGAGTTGTCTTTTCGCCGCCAGCTGGTTCTCGCGCCACACCAGCAAGGCATTGCCAGCAAGGAGATCGCCCATTTGGCCAGCGTGACCATCCGCGGGGTCAACCAGATCCTGGCCTCTGAAAGAAAAAAGGACCAAACCCGATCTTACACGCCGGCCGGCATCAGAATGGACCAAGGCGGCAAGGGATTTTCCGTGATGCAGGAACTGCCTTCGAATGAGAAGAGTCTGGAGAGCAGCCAGATATCATAGAAGTCTTTCATCCGGCTGTTCGCTAGACCGAGTTTGACCATTGCTTCCACCTTTTCGGCTACCAGCGTATATCGAGGATAGGCTTTCAAGAGCGGTGGGGGAGCATCAAAAAGGACTGGATATTCGACCTGTTCAGGGGCTGGTGTTATCGCATCCCCAAAGCCGATATCAACCTGGAGTGGAATCCGGGCCTGATTGAGCATACCGACAGGTGATTCGCACACCATCGTATACCTGGTCTTCGCGGATTTCCTCCGCACTCAGGGATTCCGGCAGATAGATCACGCCATCACTCTGAAACTCGACGCGGCAGATCTCGCGGAACAAATCCGCAAGCTGTTCGACATCGGGATTGCCGAATCCCGGAAGATCCGCATCCCTGGTGACGCGGTAATTCTGCCCTTTCCAGACCAGAAACAGACTGGCCCCTTTAAGAATGAACGGTCATTGTGAGGCGAGACGCTGAGACGGTAAAGGAATCGCTCCATGCTGTAACGGGAGAGCAAAAGATTAAAATCTTCCTTGTTGTTTTTGGCGCGGTTCAGAAGCCGCTGAAAAATTGAATGGGCATGGTTTTTCTTGTTCTGGCTCATACAGTCGCCTCCAGGTATGGGCGCATGATTTTTGACACTCTGTCGATTCCGGCGGCTTCCACCAACTCATCCATGGTGACTTTACGTGAGCGCCATGCCTCGCGGAGTGCTTCGATGGCCACATCGAGGCCGACCTTGTTGCGGAACTTGAAGCAATCAGCAACCGTTTTTTCCGGGCTGTAGATTTTGACTGCCACGCCGTTTATGACATGCTCCTGAATACCGAACGAATAGGCCGGACCTGAAACATAGGTCAGGTTAAGCGGTGGGTATTCCACATCCGGCCGCCAAGAGCCTCTCGGGATGGTCAACCATATCTCATGGGGTATCTGAGTGGTAATTCCGTGGTAGCTCAGGGCGGAAATAAGACAAACGACGGCGTGAGGCATCCTTTTCGCAATCTCCGCCAGAGACGAGTTCTCAGTCACAGGAGCTTCCGGCAGGGTATAGAGTCCCACAGCGCTCTTCTCCAGAAGCCCCTCTTTGTGCATTCGGTACAGGTAGTTTCGGGAAATACCCGCCGCCTCAACATCCTCGGCACGAATAATCCCTTTCTCCCTGGCGAGTTCCAGTATCTGTTGTTGTCGATTCATGGAAGTCCCTTTATGCAAATCCTATGCAAATATAAACAAGTGACGATGATTTGCAATACAAAACTTGGAGCAGATCGCCTGGGCCATCCACTCGGTGGTGGGCGGCACGGCCTGCTCCTTACTTTTTGGCCACTAAATTCGATGCCTTCAAAGGACGCGGAAACCAGGATTATCTTTTAAGCAAGGATATGGAAGATATCATAACAATCTTGGATGGAAGACCGGAGATAATCGATGAAATTCAGTTGGCGCCTAAGGAGTTACGATCATACCTATCCGATGCATTCTCAGAACTAATGAACAACAGACATTTTATGCCTGGCTACCTGCCTCCGGATAAAGCCAGTCAATCCAGATTGCCGATCATTCTCAACCGCATTGATTCAGTATCTAAGCTTTAGTGCCAGCCGGACCGGACCTTAATCCTTTCAGTTTTCGCTGAATTCGAGCGCGAGTTGATTGCAAAGCGTATCGCCGACGCCAGGGCGGCGCTCAAACGCAAAGGCCGGCGGATCGGCGGTGCGCTGCCATTGGGCTATGATGCCGCCCCTTTGACCAAACAGCTTTTGATCAACCAAGAAGAGGCGCGCCAGGTCCGGGCGATGTTCGAAATGGCGGTGGAGGGCAACTCCCAAGTGAGTTGCGCAAATCGTCAATAAAAAAAATGGCGATCCAAAGCGAACAAAGCCAAAAGGAGCGGAAAAGTGCGCGGCGGCAATCCCTGGACTGCGCGGCAAGTCCTGGCGACGCTTTCAAACCCGGTATACACGGGCAAAATCATCGACAAATACGACATTCGCGATGGCATCCATATACCTATTGTGGCTTAGGACAAGTTTGCCCAGGTGCGCTCGCACCTCGTCGCGCCGGACAAGGTAACTCATTCGCAATAATTCCCTGTAATTGCTTCATTACTTGTCTTGTTTTGCCAAGCAGATCACTATCCATGGTTGATTGATTTGAGGCGCTTGCCAGATTCGAGCATCAGAGCGCGTTTAAGGACAAACCTGTTTGCATGGTGGGATTTTGAAAGTCGATATAAAAACGTTCTATGGCATAGTATTGAACCAGTTCTTAAAATGGACGTAAGTCGGATTACGATTTGTTGAGCGGCTGCGGACGTTTCGAAAAATGTTCGGTCACTGTCGTATACATATCCGATAAGAAGCGGACCGCAAATGGGTTAACTTGGAGATCCGTGAATCCATCCACGCGCAATTGCGCACATATTTGAGGATGATCAATGCAGGAACCGCATCGCCTGAGCGCCGACAAGGTGCTGAAAAACCATGAAACATCCCTGCCGCAGGGCCTCTCGACGTCCGAGGCGACGCGATTGCTGAGCGTTTACGGCCCCAACGAACTGATCGAGAAGGGCAAGAAAAAGGCCTGGCGTATTCTGTTGGCCCAAGTGAAGGAAGTCATGATTCTGATTCTGCTGGCCGCCGTGGTGGTTTCGGCGGCGCTGCAGGAATATATCGATGCCATCGTGATTTTCATTATTGTGGTGCTCAATACGATTCTGGGGTTTTGGCAGGAATTCAAGGCCGAAAACGCCATGGCGGCCCTCAAGAAGATGACGGTGCCCAATGTGCGGGTGCGGCGCGACGGCGCAGAGCGGCAGATTTCGGCCAAGGACCTTGTGCCGGGCGACATCCTGCTTATCGAAGCCGGGAACATTGTGCCGGCGGATGCCCGGCTGATCGCAGCCGCGAATCTCAGAGTCCAGGAAGCGGCCCTGACCGGTGAATCAGAATCGGTGGACAAGGATACCGGCGAGCTGCCGGACGGCGAGCTTGCCTTGGCCGACCGCAGGAACATGATTTACAGGGGCACGGTGGTGACCTACGGGCGCGGCGAGGCCGTGGTCACCGGCACCGGCATGCAGACCGAATTGGGCAAAATCGCCACCATGCTTCAGGACGTGGAGGATGAGCAAACCCCCCTGCAGCGGCGCTTGGCGAAGCTGGGCAGGTCGTTGGCCATGGCCGCCGGGGTGTTGATTGTCATCGTTGCCGGAATGATCTATCTGCAGGGCGCGGGCGTAAAGGAAATGTTCATGACGGCCATCAGCATGGCGGTGGCGGCCATCCCCGAAGGCCTGCCGGCTGTCGTCACCATCGCCCTGGCCCTGGGCGCACAGCAGATGTTGAAGAAAAATGCGCTGATCCGGCGGCTTCCGGCCGTAGAAACCCTGGGCGGGGTGACCGTGATTTGTTCCGACAAAACCGGCACCCTGACGCAAAATAAAATGACGGTATCGGACGTGGTGCTGCCGGATCGCCGCTATTCCCTTGATGAAGCTGTGGCCGAACACGGTGATGATGACGATCTCGGCCTGCTGTTGCTGGCCGGGACGCTGTGCAACGATGCCGTCATCGACGAAAATACGCAAAACGGCATTCTCGGCGATCCCACCGAAGGCGCGCTGGTGCTTGCGGCCCAACAGGCGGGACTGGTGCAACGCGACCTGCAAGCCATGCTGCCGCGTGTTGGCGAACTGCCCTTTGACTCCGAGCGTAAACGCATGTCCACCGTTCACGCCCTGCCGTCGTCTTTCCAGGGGACGACTTTGCACCCTGTTCTTGCCGCTGCAGGACTTAAGGGGCACGCCGAGCACCTGGTGTTGACCAAGGGGGCGACCGATGGCTTGATCGAGGTGTGCAGCCGGATTCTGACAAACGGCGTTGTTCAACCCCTCGACGAAAACAGAAAAGAGGAGATTTCAGCCAAAAACACCGCCATGGCGAAAAACGGCATTCGGGTGCTTGGTTTGGCCTATCGGTTGATGAATGTCGACGAGCTGGACCAACCGGCGCACTACGAGCAGGATCTGGTCTTTCTGGGTATGGCCTGCATGCTCGATCCGGTGCGTCCCGAAGCGATTGAGTCCGTTCGGCTGTGCAAGCAGGCCGGGATTCGCCCGATTATGATCACCGGCGATCATCCCCTGACGGCTGTCGCCATCGCCAAGGATTTGGGGCTGACCACCTCCGATACGGTTCTGACCGGGCAGGATCTCGACAAGATGACCGTCGACGCGCTCAGCGCCCGAATCAAGGAGGTTTCCGTCTTTGCGCGCGTCTCGCCCAAGCACAAGATGCTCATCATCGACGCGCTGCAAGCCCAGCATGAGATCGTCTCGATGACGGGCGACGGCGTCAACGATGCGCCGGCGCTGAAATCAGCCGACATTGGCGTTGCCATGGGGATTACGGGTACCGACGTCAGCAAAGAATCCTCCGACATGGTCCTGCTGGATGATAATTTTGCCACCATCGTCGCCGCCGTCAAAGAAGGTCGCCGCATTTACGATAATATCCGCAAATTCGTCCGATACATCCTCACCGGCAATGCCGGTGAAATCGTTGTCATGCTCACCGGCCCGCTGATGGGTATGCCGCTGCCGCTGCTGCCGATTCAAATTTTATGGATCAATCTGGTGACCGATGGCGTGCCGGCCGTTGCCTTGGGGTTCGAAGAAGCCGAGCGCGATGTGATGAACCGGCCGCCGTACAATCCGCGGGAAGGCATTTTCGCGCGCGGGCTGGGCTGGCAGATTCTCGTCATGGGCCTGATCGTCGGCCTGATATCGGTGGGGACCGGGTACTGGTTCTGGGACGGCGGAACAGGTTCGAACGCCTGGCAGACCATGGTGTTCACAATGCTGACGTTCTGCCAGATGGCCTACGCGCTGTGTGTGCGCAAACAAACGCAATCGCTGTTTACGCAATCCTGGCTCACCAACCCGGTGCTGCTGCTGGCCATTGGCGTCACACTGACCCTGCAGTTGATCCTTATTTATGTCCCGTTTTTTAACACCGTGTTTCGCACCACGCCGCTGCGACTGGAGGAACTGGGTATCTGCGCCGTTGGAGCCCTGGTGATTATACTGATTACGGAATCGAAAAAACTGTTCCTGCGCAGCAAGCAGCATTGAGGATCGCGCACAATTCCGTCGACAGCGGCAGGTTGCATCTTTCGCCAATGAGGATCATCGACAGCCTCCCTCATTTGCCCGATTCTCCGTTTTCCAACCATCACGCGCGGGAATCGATCGTAAAACCCCCGGGGTTGCGCTCGATCCCGGTACATTTTTCTGCGAACTTTCAGTTTCTCCATTTAACATCCTTCTGGTTAAAAGTTTAAAAATCGAAAAATGGGCAAAGTAGTTGTGGAAGTAACAATCTGAACTTACATGTCATTGTTTGAATCTTGAACCGACGCCCCAGTTCGCTTCCGCGAAATTGATGACTCCTTGTGTAGCAATATAGCCAATTAAGGTCGGGCTACTGAATTGCCCACTGCAAGCGTGATTATCGAATATTTTTGCTGAGCATTCGGAAGGTTTCATAGAGGTAATCAGAATAAGTTAATAAGTTAAGGGCGTCCCCGCCCCCCCGATATGATTTGTATCGAATCTAGAAGAAAGGGAATTCTTAGCCAAACCGTGGCGGAGATCACTGCGATACTGGCCCGGGGTTTTTTGGAATACAAAAGAAATAGGCAACTCGCCGAAGATTCGGCAAACCTTGAAAGTGATGGTGAGCCAATTCGAATAATCTGAGGAGTTTGTCGAGAAACGTTTTGCTTGTTCGCCCCACCAGAGCGTTCATGCGCTCAAAAGTTAACGGCCGGGAGATTTGAACGGTAATCCATTGACCAAGGAGATTTCGGATGAAAGCACGCCAATCCATTGACTAAGGAGATTTCGGATGGAAGCACGCCGACAACCGGCGGACCAGTCCAAAGCCAAAAGGAGATAACAATGAACCATAGGATCACGAACGATCGGCTCGTCGTAGGCGAGCCGACCTCGAAAGCGAAGGGACGGTTCGGTGTGCGATTTACACCCGAAATATACCGAAGAAGGGTACTAGGAATTGTCAATTTTTAGTTGCTCCCATATCTCACCTGTTATAACATGCAATTACTTTTCTATGGCGAGATTCACACAAGCAAATTCAAAAGGGACGCATAATGCAGATGGACCAAAGAGATCTTCCCGCATTATTCAAGGAAGTCCGCAGGCAATTGGCATTGAGCCAGGAGGGGCTTGCCCGTGAGCTGGGGGTAAGTTTTGCCACGGTCAACCGGTGGGAGAACTCACAAGTCAAACCTTCCCAACTCGCCAAGGCGCAATTCGAAACATTTTGTTCAAAAATGATCAAACAGGGGAAGCTAAAACTTTGAACCTCACCGACTACCAGGCAAAGTATTACGCCCATGAGCTGACACGCCGCTTCCCACCGGATAGTGTGGAAAAAGTCACGGTAGCGTTTGCTGGTGCCCAGGTAGACCTCAACCCTCATCAAATCGATGCAGCCCTGTTCGCATTCAAGTCGCCGCTTTCCAGAGGCGCGCTGCTGGCCGATGAGGTTGGGCTGGGCAAAACCATCGAGGCCGGTTTGGTGCTTTCGCAAAAATGGGCCGAGCGCAAACGACGCATCCTTATCATCACACCCTCCAATCTGCGCAAACAGTGGTACCAGGAGCTGACTGAAAAGTTTTTTCTGCCTTGCCGGCTGCTGGAAACCAAATCTTACAATGCCGCTTCCAAACAAGGTACCCTGCGTCCTTTTGAAGCACCGGAAATTATCATTTGCTCCTACCATTTTGCCAAGAACAAGGCCGAGGACGTTCATTCGGTTCCCTGGGATCTGGTCGTGATCGACGAAGCCCATCGGCTGCGCAATGTCTATAAACCTTCCAACGTCATTGCCAACACACTCAAAATTGCGCTTGCCGGCAAGGACAAGCTTCTCCTTACCGCCACGCCGCTTCAGAATTCGTTGCTGGAGCTGTTCGGCTTGGTGAGCTTTATCGACGAGCACACCTTTGGCGACCTGAAAAGTTTCCGGGAACAGTTTGCCAATCTCAGCCGGGAGCAGGTTTTCAATACCCTCAAAACACGGCTCAAGCCGGTTTGTCACCGCACCCTGCGCCGTCAGGTAATGCCTTATATAAAGTACACCCAACGCCTACCGATCCTCGAAAAATTCACCCCTGAAGAGAGCGAAGACAGGCTTTATCATCTAGTATCCGACTATCTGCGGCGCGACAACCTTCAAGCGCTGCCGTCCGGCCAGCGTTCCCTGATGACGCTGGTCCTACGCAAATTGCTGGCCTCATCCACCTTTGCCATTGCCGGCGCAATGACAACCATGGCCAACCGGCTGAGAGCCAAACTGCGCAGCGATGAATCCGCCGACTCCCTGGAAGAAGCAATGGACCAGGATTATGAGGCGCTTGCTACCATTGCCGATGAATGGGGCGAAGAGGAACCGGCTGAACGCCTTTCCAAGGCGGACCTGAAGGCCATCGAAAAGGAAATCGCCGATCTCGATGCCTTTACTCGGCTGTCCGCCTCTGTCGAACACAATGCCAAGGGACTGGCCTTGCTCAAGGCGCTGGATATTGCTTTTTCCAAGGCCGTCGAAATCGGCGCGGCCCAAAAAGCCGTCATCTTCACCGAATCGCGGCGTACCCAGGACTACTTGCTGCGCCTTTTGGCGGACAGCGCCTTTTCCGAAGGCATTGTCCTGTTCAATGGTTCCAACACCGATGAGCGTTCGAAACAAATCTATGCGGATTGGTTCGAACGGCACAAAGGCACGGACCGCGTGACCGGATCGCGAACAGCGGATATGCGTTCAGCCTTGGTGGATTACTTTCGGGAACAGGGGCGTATCCTGATCGCCACCGAGGCAGGCGCCGAGGGGATCAACCTGCAGTTCTGCTCGCTGGTGGTAAACTACGACCTGCCCTGGAACCCGCAGCGCATTGAACAACGCATCGGCCGCTGCCATCGCTACGGCCAGCACCATGATGTGGTGGTGGTCAATTTTCTGAACAGTAAAAACGCTGCCGACATCAGGGTATTTGAGCTTCTGTCCGAAAAATTCAAGCTTTTCGAAGGCGTTTTCGGCGCCAGCGATGAGGTTTTGGGCGCCATTGAATCCGGTGTGGATTTTGAAAAACGCATCGCCGCCATCTATCAGCAATGCCGCAAACCAGACGAAATCCAAGCTGCCTTTGATGAGCTCCAGCGTGAATTAAGCCTGGAAATCAACGAGGCCATGACCCGCACGCGCCAGCAACTGCTGGAAAATTTTGACGACGAGGTCAGGGAAAAACTGCGGATTCGCGATGAGGCATCCAAAGCCTATCTCAACCATTTTGAACGTCTGCTGATGCAGCTGACCCGGCATGAACTCAACGGATACGCCGAATTCATCACAGAGGGGGGCTTCCGCCTGATTTCCCAGCCCTTTGCAGGGGTGGGTGACAAAGTACCATTGGGCCTTTACGAATTGCCGCGCCGCTCCGGCGAAGCCCATCTATACCGACTCAGCCATCCATTGGCGGAGGCCATTGTCGCCCGGGCAAAAACACGCCGGTTGCCTTTGGCTGAAATCCGCTTCGACTATGGGCGGCATGACGGCAAAATCTCAACTCTGGAGCCTTTCATCGGACAATCCGGTTGGCTGAATGCCTGGGTTCACACCGTGGAATCATTGGATCAGGTCGAAGATCACCTCATCCTCGCGGCCATCACCGATCACGGGCGTCCCTTGGATGAAAAGACAGCAGCCCGATTGCTCAGTCTTCCGGGCGACGTTGTCGGGACGATAGCCCAGCCACAGACCAACGGTGCCCTGCAGGCGATTTTACAGAAACGCCAGGCTTTGATCCAAAAAGAGATATCCGAGCGTAACGCCCGCTTTTTCGAGGCCGAAGCCGACAAGCTGGACGGCTGGGCCGATGATCTTAAAATCGGCCTGGAACGCGAGATCAAGGAACTGGACCGGCAAATCAAAGAGGCCCGCCGAGCCGCCACCGCCGCACTGACCTTGGAAGAAAAGCTGGCTGGCCAGAAACAAATCAAGGCCCTGGAAGCCCAACGCAACCAGAAACGACGATCCCTTTTCGACGCCCAGGACGAAGTGGATCGTCAGCGGGAGAAATTGATCGCGACGATTGAAGGTAAGTTGCAGCAAAAAACGCAACTCACTTCGCTCTTCGAAATTCGATGGAGGCTGATATGATAGTCGAAACCCCCATCGAAATGCTTCAACTGCCTGAACAGTTGCGAAATAGGTTCGCGGGGAAACTCCCTGAGGCAGCATCCGGCACTCCACAGGAGCGTGAAAGAAATTTTCTGTCACGGGCATTGGCTGCTTACGCCATTCACAAACTGAGTGGCGCGGAATTGGATGGGGCTGCCGCTGCAGTCGTCGATGGAGGAGGAGATGGCGGCATTGACGCGATTTTCCATTCCGCCACGGCCAATACCTTATGGATCGCTCAAGCAAAATTCATCTCAACAGGTCGTGGTGAACCCGAACTGGGAGATGTGACCAAGTTCAAGACCGGCTTGGAAAATCTCATGCAGGGCAACTTCGACGCCTTTCGGTCCAACACGCTTTGGAATCGCGTGCTTCCGCAAATCCAGTCGGTCTTTGAGCGCGGCGGCTTGCAGGTCCGCGCCATCCTTGTGTATACCGGTATCAATCTCGTCTCTGAGGACAGAAAACGGCTGTTCGAAGACCTTAAACGCCGCTTTTCAGCAGAATCGGATTATTTTGATATCCTGATTTGCAATCTCACGACAGTTCATGACTGGTTGATCGGCCTTGACCAAGGCCCCGGCATACCCAAAGCTGAATTGACCCTGATGAAACCTGGTTGGATCAGGGAACCCTATGAAACGATTTTCGGCATCATCCCGCTCAGAGAGATTGCCGGACTCTATACGCTGCACGGCAAGCGGCTGATTGCAGCAAACATAAGGGCATACAAAGGCCGCACGGAAGTCAACGATCAAATCCTTGAAACCGTGCGCGAAGAACCACAGCATTTTTTCTATCTGAACAACGGATTGACCGCCTTTTGTGAACGTCTTGAGGTTCACAATCTCGATCGCGCCAATGTTGAGGCTAAACGTATTACGGTATACGGCCTATCTATTGTCAACGGCGCACAGACGCTTGGTTCCCTGGCCAATTATTTTACAGAATTGCCTGCGGCTACACCCCCGGGTTTCGCGTTCTTAAAAATTATTTCGCTTGAGCGTTGTTTTAACGATCGTGAATTTGCCGAACGGATCACCCGCAGTACCAACCTGCAAAACCAGATCGGCTCACGAGATTTCGTTGCCTTGGATGAACAGCAGGAAACGATTGCCAATCAGCTCATGCTGACCGGCGTCGCCTATCATTATAAAACGGATGTTGAGCGGTCGGCACCAGATGAGACCAACTTCTCGTTGGAAGAAGCTACAACGGCCTGTGCCTGCCTGGACCAGCACGGCGACTGTGATTTTTGCACGAGGGTGCTGGCTAACCGGCAATCCCTCTGGTCCATGGAGGAGATCTATCCACCCGAAGAACTGATGCGTAGCAGATACACCAGGGTTTTTCGCCCGGATCGATCCGCACGAACTGTTTGGCGTGCAGTTCAAACCCAACGGTTGGTGATTGCAATCATGCAAGACAGCGCCCGGGCCGAGAGCGGTATCAGAAAGACTTTTTTTGAAAACGCACGCTGGCTGGTGCTCAATTTGGTTTTTCTCAAACTCCGTTACGAAAATGGGGCAGAACTCACCTTATCCCAAGAGGAGAAGGACCAAATCACAAGGATAACCATTGAGATCGCCGAGGCGCTATGGCGTGCATGCGAAGCGCTTGGCTTTATAACACGAAGAACGGATGTACAACCCGGCTATGATGTTCACGAGCAGCCGCGGCATTTTCGGTCCATCTTCAGTGCGGCAGCCGATTGCCAGCAGCTTCGCGCCAAAGCGCTATCTTTATTGGCCCAGGCGGTGTAGGCAAATGGAGGTTAGAATGAAAACGCCGGATCAGGCAGTAGCAGACAGAATCCTTGAAGAATTCAGGAAAAAGCAAATGCTTTCTGAAAAAGGCCTTCGCAGCATCAGCCATTCATTACCGACCGGATCGCTGAAAGCTGAAGATTGGCGTTTGCTGTTTGAAACAGACCGTTTGGAGAAAGAGACGGACCATGGCGGTGAAAGTCAACAAAATCAGCATGCAGGGATTTCGCGGGGCGACGGCGCCCATTGAGATCCCCCTGGATACAACCAAGCCCGTGATCCTGATTTTCGGTGAAAACGGTACCGGCAAATCCACCATCGCCGATGCCTTTGACTTCGTATGCAATTGCGGATTGGGATCGCTGGAAGAGCGCAGCCTGGCGGGTCAAAAAAAAGGCTATGTTGCGGCGCTTGGTGGAACCTCAAACAATCCTAAGGTGGCGCTTTCCACCTCAAACGGAAATTTCACCGCATCAATGGCCCGCACAGGTCCAACCGTTTCCCCTGAAAGGGGCTGCCCGGATGCGCGTATCCTCAGACGCAGCAATATCCTTAAATTGCTGAACGCCCAACCCAAGCAACGCTTTGATGAACTAAAGGCGTTCATCACGGTTCCGGGCATCGAAAAATCGGAAAATGCGTTACGAGATGCCCACCGAAATATCAAGGCCGATGTAGGCGAGACTGTTCGGGCGTATACCCAAGCAAGGGCTGAATTGGACAAGTTTTGGGCTGCCGAAGGCAAGCCCGGTAAAGATCCCCTGCAATGGGCGCAGGCTGAAGCCAGAAAAAAGGTTGCGGAATTAGAAAGCGTCATTGATTCAATCGATACAATCACCGAACACTTCAGGGATACTGACACATCGATGCGTTCCCTCGAACTCGTCGAAGAGGCGTTATCGAATGCACGAAGCGCCCAGGAAAGCGCCCAGCAGGCGCAACAAAAAGTGGAAGCTGAACAACCCAAGGTGGACGCACCACTGCTCAAGCTGCTTCAGGATGCAAAGTCTTTCATTTCCGGCAAAAAGCCAGGACAGTGCCCGGTCTGCGAACAGCAGGTCGAACCATATGCACTATCCGCCCGACTAGATGAGCGTTTGTCTGAGATGAGCGGGCTTTCCTCGGTTGTGAGGGCCGTAGCCCAGGCCACGCATGATGTTAAAGGAAAAGAAGCAGTCGTTGCACAGGCGCGGAAATCATTCATTGAGAAATCCAGCGCTCTTGCCAAGACCCTGAAAGAGAGCAGTTTAAAGGAAATTGACGCGTTAAAGATCGAATGGTCTGAGTTTCAAAACCTGTTGGTCCCCGAAGAATACACAGCAGACCATGAAAAGAAGGCACGCGACTTTTTAATAGCGGTGCAGTCGTGCCGCCAGCCCCTTGAAGCCTCCAAACAAACCTTCCAGAAGTCAATCAATCAGCGCAATGCCGTCAAAGGACATCTGGAAATCCATGCCGAAAAACTTCAGGCCGCCAAGGAGCTGACCCAGTTATCCCAAAAGCTTGAGAAAGCAGTGGAAATAGTATCCAGACAACGCAAAAACTATGTGGAAGAGATTCTGGCGGCGATTTCCGGAGAAGTTGAACGGCTCTATACAGCACTTCATCCCGGCGAAGGCATCGGCAAGGTGCGTTTCTATCTCAAAGATAAAGGTATCGGGTCGTTGGAGTTTTTCGCCAATTTCCTCGACATCCCCGATGTTCCGCCCCAGGCTTACTACAGCGAATCCCACCTGGACACGCTGGGCATTTGCGTTTTTATAGCGCTTTCGAAATATTTTATTACGGAAGACACGATCATTATCCTCGACGACGTTGTGACCTCAGTGGACGGCCCGCACCTGGACCGGTTCATGACCCTGCTGCACGCGGAAGCCGGAAACTTCAACCAAGTCATTGTGACCACCCATTATCGCCCCTGGCGGGACCGTTACCGCTGGGCCAAGGGACCGACCGCCAACATCCAGGTTATTGAACTCGGCCCATGGACCCTGAAAAACGGCCTTCAACTCGGATATTTCATGACTGCACTGGAAGAATTGAAAGCCGCTTTTACCCAGCCAGTTTGGGACCGACAGGCAGTTGCCTCCAAGGCAGGAATTGTGTTGGAATCCATGCTCGATTTTTTGACATTGAAATACCGCTGCTCGGTGCCGCGCAATGCTCGCAATGAATATACTTTGGGGGACCTGGCCATCGGCATCGATGCCAAGCTGTCCAAGACGCTCTGCTGCCGTCTGCCGTCCGGCGATAGTGGTGATAAGGTCGAGCTTGTGCTCAAACCGTTAATAGATGCCGCCACCAGCGCCCATTGGGTTCGCAACTGCGTGGGCTGTCATCTTCATGAACTGGGTAGCGAAATTTCTGACAGCGATATTCGCGGATTTGGCCAAGACGTTATCTCTCTGGCGGATACCCTGATTTGCGAATCCTGCAAAGTGCTGCCTTCCCGCCGGCCTTCGGGCAGTCATTGGCAATGCGCTTGCGGCAATCTTGAACTTCATCCTCTGGTCAAACAGGGGGCAGACCCACGGAATGTTGCTGATGAATTCTAAACCAAAACTGGAGCTCACCTGGATCGGGAAAGAGAATCGACCAAAGCTTGAGCCGCGCATTTTGCTGGGAGATCCTGAAAAATCTTATCACGCTATGCATAAGGTAACGGATAAAGATATTTTCGACAATCGGTTGATCTTTGGCGACAACCTATTGGCGTTGAAGGCATTAGGGCAGGAATTTACAGGAAAGATTAAATGTGTGTTTATTGATCCACCATACAATACTGGTAGTGCCTTTAATCACTACGACGATGGGTTGGAGCATTCGTTGTGGCTGTCGCTTATGCGCGACCGACTGGAAATTATCCGAAGGTTATTGTCGGATGAGGGATCTCTCTGGATTACAATTGATGATAACGAGGCTCATTACCTAAAGGTTTTGTGTGATGAAGTTTTGGGGCGTAGTAATTTTATTACTAATGTTATCTGGCAAAAAATTTTTGCTCCAAAAAGTAGCGCTCGTCACCTGTCTGTGAACCATGACCATATTTTATTGTATGCGAAAAACTCAGAAATGTGGCAACGCAATCTCCAACCGCGAACTGAATTTCAAGATAACCGTTACAAGAACCCCGATAATGATAAACGTGGACCATGGATTTCTGACCAACTCACGGCAAGAAACCCATACAGCAAAGGCTTGTATCCTGTCACTTGTCCTTCTGGCCGTGTTATCGAAGGGCCGCCTAAGGGAAGATATTGGGCAATATCACCCGACAAATTTAAAGAACTTGATTCAGAAAATCGAATATGGTGGGGAGCTCGGGGAAATAATATGCCGCGTTTGAAGCGCTTCTTATCAGAAGTTCAGGACGGCGTGGTTCCTCAAACAATTTGGCTTCATGGAGATGTCGGGAATACACAAGAAGCTAAAAAGGAAATTCTTTCTTATGCCACAGGTGTCGAAGATGTTTTTCAAACTCCAAAACCAGAGCGTCTTCTCCAACGAATTCTTGAAATTGGCTCAAATCTCGGTGACCTGATCCTCGACTCCTTCGCCGGATCAGGCACAACCGGCGCCGTAGCCCACAAAATGGGCCGCCGCTGGATCATGGTTGAATTGGGCGAGCATTGCCACACCCACATTATCCCACGCCTGAAAAAGGTGATCGACGGCGAGGATCCCGGCGGCATCACCAAGGCCGTCAACTGGAAAGGCGGCGGAGGGTTCCGCTATTACCGCCTGGCGCCATCGCTGCTGGAAAAGGACAAGTGGGGCAACTGGGTGATCAACAAGACTTACAACGCCGCCATGCTGGCCGAGGCTCTGTGCAAGCTGGAGGGGTTCACCTATGCGCCCAGCGATGCGATCTACTGGCAGCACGGCTATTCTACGGAGCAGGATTTTATTTACGTGACCACGGCCAACCTGACCCACGACCAGCTCCAGCAGCTTGCCGACGAGGTGGGGCCGGACCGGAGCCTGCTGGTGCTCTGCACAGCTTTTCGTGCTCGGGCCGACCGCTATCCCAACCTGACGGTCAAGAAAATCCCCAGGGCGGTTTTGGCTCGCTGCGAATGGGGCCATGACGACTACAGCCTGCGGGTGGAGAACCTGCCCCACGCGCCGCCGCCCAAGGGGCAGATGGATTTGTTTGATGAGGTGGAGCAGGGCTGATGGATATGTCCTTTACAAGACTAAACAATACGAGCAGGTCTGCAAAGTAACTGCCGAGGAATCCTCGGAAGTTCAAAAGGTAAACCATGAAAGCAAAAAAAAGTCTCGTAACCCCTGACAAATCCTTGATTCGCGATGTACGACAAATGATCGAGGAGACGCGCGCGTCGGTGGCGGCTGCGGTCAACACCGGGTTGACCATGCTCTATTGGCGCATCGGCCGTCGGATCAACCAGGAGATTCTGAAAGAAGCCCGGGCGGAATACGGCGAGGCCATTGTCGCTACACTGTCGAGACAATTGCAAATCGAATATGGACGCGGCTTTTCGGCCAAAAACCTGCGCCACATGATCCGATTTGCCGAGGTGTTTGCGGATGAAGCGATTGTCTCGACGTTGTGGAGACAATTGAGCTGGTCCCATTTTAAGGAGATCATTTACCAAAAAGATGCGTTACAGCGCGACTTCTATGCTGAAATGTGCCGGATCGAGCGCTGGAGCGTGCGCGCCCTGCGGCACAAGATCGATTCCATGCTTTACGAGCGCACCGCTATATCCAGAAAACCCGGTGAATTGATCCGCCACGAGATTGATTCGCTGCGCGAGGCCGATCAACTCACGCCCGACCTTGTTTTCAAAGACCCTTATTTGCTCGATTTTTTGGGGCTGCGGGATCGATATCTGGAAAAGGATCTGGAAGACGCTATTTTGCGTGAGCTGGAACAGTTCCTATTGGAGCTGGGGTCCGGTTTCTCCTTCATCGCCCGGCAGAAGCGTATTCAGGTGGACAACGACGACTACTATATCGATCTGCTTTTCTTTAATCGCAAACTCAAGCGCCTGTTGGCCATCGATTTGAAACTGGGTGATTTCAAGCCGGCCGACAAGGGCCAGATGGAACTCTATTTGCGCTGGCTGGATAAATATGAACGCCAGGCGGATGAACTGCCGCCCATTGGGCTGGTACTGTGTGCAGGCAAGAAACGTGAAACCGTGGAGTTGCTGGCGCTGGAGAACAGCGGCATCCGGGTGGCCGAGTATATGACCGAACTGCCACCCCGCAAAGTGCTGGAACAGAAACTGCACGCTGCTATTGAACAGGCCAGGAAAGCTTTTGATAACCGACGTGAACTCACAGCAGGAAACGATGACGATGAACCGACACGTTAACGCCATCTGCGGCCGGCTGAGTCTGCGGCCGCCCCAGCGCACCTCGCTGGAAATCCTCCAGCGCATCACCGAGATCGCTCCGCCCGGCAAGGGGATCGATACGGCCGCTCTGCTGGCGTCCATTCAAAGCGAATTCGCCACGGTAACGGACTTTGAGCGCGAATTTCCCTCCCTCTGTTTTGCCCTGGCCACCGGCGTGGGCAAAACCCGGTTGATGGGCGCCTTTATCAGCTACCTGTACCTGGATCACGGCATTGCCAATTTCTTTGTGCTGGCGCCCAACCTGACCATCTACAACAAGCTCATCGCCGACTTTACACCGAACACGCCCAAGTATGTGTTCAAGGGCATCGCCGAGTTCGCCGTGCACCCGCCCACGGTGGTCACGGGCGATACCTATGAAAGCGGCGTCGGCGTCCGGGAAGAATGGCGGCGGCAGCGGCTATTGCCTGGGATGGAGGCCTACGACGGTGTCCATATCAACATCTTCAACATCTCCAAGATCAACTCCGAAGTGCGCGGCGGAAAGTCGCCCCGCATCAAGCGGCTTTCCGAATACATCGGCGAGAGCTACTTCGATTACCTGGCCGGTCTGCCCGACCTTGTGCTGCTGATGGACGAATCCCACCGCTACCGGGCCAGCGCCGGAGTACGGGCTATCAACGAACTCAAGCCCATTTTGGGGTTGGAATTGACCGCTACCCCTTTCGTGGAGTCCGGCCGCGGGGCCATACCGTTCAAGAATGTGATTTATGACTACCCCCTGGGCAAGGCCATGGCCGATGGCTTTGTCAAGGAACCGGCCGTGGTGACGCGCAAAAATTTCAACCCGGCCGGCATGTCGGCCGATGAGATCGAGCGGTTGAAACTGGAGGACGGCATCCGCCTGCATGAAAGCGTCAAGGTGGAGTTGGAGACCTACGCCCGCGAAAGTGGAAATGCCATCGTCAAACCGTTTTTGCTGGTGATCGCCCGCGACACCACCCATGCGGCTCAATTGTTGCAGTTAATCCAGTCCGATACCTTTTTTGAGGGCCGTTACAAAGATAAGGCTATACAGGTGGATTCCAGCCAGACCGGCAAGGCGGAAGAGGAGATGATCGAGCGGTTGCTTAAGGTGGAGCAGTCCGAAGAGCCCACCGAGATCGTGATCCACGTCAACATGCTCAAGGAGGGCTGGGATGTCACCAACCTCTACACCATTGTGCCCCTGCGGGCGGCCAATGCGCGCATCCTGATCGAGCAATCCATCGGACGCGGTCTGCGCCTGCCATACGGCAAACGAACTGGTGTGATAGCCGTGGACCGCTTGAACATCGTGGCCCATGATAAGTTCCAGGAGATTATCGACGCGGCCAACCAACCCGATTCCGCCATTCGTTTGCAGGCGGTGGTTCTGGATGAGTCGGATCTATCGCGCAAAATCGCCACCATGGTATCGCGGCCCTGGCTTGAAGAAAAATTGGGACTAAATCCCGCACAGGTGACGGCCAATACGCAAATGGCCGGCAAGGATGAGCCACAGCTGTTCACCAAGCCCGAGGAACAAAAGGTGGCCCAAATGGCCTGGGAGGAGATCCGCAAGCTGTCCAATCAGCCTCAAATACTGCCGAGTATTGAGCATTTGCAGAAGCCGGAGATTCAGGCCGCCATTGTCAGGGCTGTCGAACAGCGCCAGACCTCTCCGGAACAAATGGCGCTGGAGGGTTTCACGGAAAAACCGGATATCGCCGCCGTTGTGGCCAAAACCAGCGAACTGGTCACCCAACAGACCATCGATATTCCACGCATCCTGGTCGTGCCCCAAGGGGAGGCCAAAACCGGTTTCAGACCCTTCACTTTGGATTTGAAAGGCCTGAATTATCCCGCTGTTTCCGACGAATTGTGGATTCAGCATCTGCGTACCAACCAATTGGAAGTGTTTGCCTTACAAAAGGGCGGCTTCGAAGAGACGCGGCTGGAAGATTATGTGGTCAGCGGCCTGATCAACTTTGATGATATCTCTTACGACGATCATGCCGATTTGCTCTACGATTTGGCAGGACAGGTCGTCCGCCATTTTCAAACCTATTTGTCCGAAGAAGAAACCCGCAAGATTTTGCGCTGCTACCAGCGCGATATCGCCCGGTTTGTCCACTCGCAGATGCAGGCCCATTACTGGGAGGAGGCCGTCGGCTATGAGGTTAGGGTCAGCAAGGGATTTACCGAACTGAAAGAAAGCGCTTACTCTTATTCGGTGGCGGAGCCGCTGGCTGATTACCGAGTGTCGCCTGAAGACAAAAGCAATATGTCCAAATTTCTGTTCGGGGGTTTCGAGCGCTGTCTATACCCGGTGCAAAAATTTGATTCCGAGGCGGAACGAAAACTCGCTTTGATTCTCGATCGCGATGCGCTCAAATGGCTCAAGCCCGCCAAGGGTCAGTTCCAGATCTTTTACCGGCATGGAGCCGACCATCTCGAATACCAGCCCGATTTCGTGGCTGAAACCGCCAATGCCATCTTCATGCTCGAACCCAAGGCAAGTACCCAGATGGAAGACCCCATCGTTCTCGCCAAAAAAGAAGCTGCCGTGCAATGGTGCGCCAATGCGAATGGCCATGCTCAAAGCAATGGCGGCAAACCATGGAAGTATGTGCTGATTCCTCACAACGAGATCGCTGCGAACGTGACCCTGGATGCATTGGCGGCAAGATTTGGCACCTAAAATTTTTTATTAAACTCAATTTGTAATCTTTTCATCTCCATACGGTTATGATGAGCCCTTTTGATGGATCGTTAAAAAACACACACCCCAAGCAGGGAAGCCTTTTTGAGGAGGCCTCCTCGTTTGAAGTACCAGATCTGCCGACGGAAAATCGTTCCCTGCTTCCAGTCTGGGACCGTGCGCTGACCCATCGTCTGAGGGTTTTACTCCACACCGCACCGCTGCATGAACTGAGGTCGGGTGACAGTCGAAGGGACCCGGAGCTGCGCCATTACGACTCGATCGCCCTCACGATGAAGGTCTTTGATCTGGTTATCGACAGTGCCGGACTGGATCGAGAAGTCGATCGCGCTCGCGTGGAAAAGGTACTCACACCGCTATTGACTCAGATGGATGCTGCTGCAGGGCTGGCCCCGGATCCTTCCAGGCATGAGGCCATGGTGGACCAGGAGGTTGCTACATGTACAATGCCGAGCTGATATCAGTGCTAAATCAATACAAAATGAGCCATCAGGCCAAATACGGGATTAAGCGCTTTGGCCTCTTTGGATCGATCGCACGCGGCACCGCCGATCAAAGCGATATCGATATTGTCGTCGAACTGGAAAAGTAGGACCTTTTCTTCATGATCGGTATTAAGCAGGACCCGGAAGAACAGCTTGGTTCCAGGGTGGATATCGTCAGCTATAGGCCAACGATGAATCCCTTCCTCAAAAGCAGGATCGACCGAGAGGCCGCCTATGCATAACCCGGAACTGGCGATAGATATCCTGCACAAATCAATGGAGCGGCAAAAACAGTTCTTGCGCGTTTTCAACCCATCGGCAGGGTAGAAGACTTTACCCATTCAGATGCAGGACGGGAAAAGCTGGACGCTATTTGCATGCAGCTCATCGCCATTGGCGAAAGTCTCAAAAAATTAGATGCTATTACTTCTCAATCGCTGCTGTCCAAATACCCTCAAATTGAATGGAAGTCACTGTGCTGTTTTCGCCTATTGAATGACTTCCCAACGGGCGCCCCGTCCTTTGCCGGCAAGACGAATTTTGCCTTCTTTTTTTAATTCGGCGAGAACCTTTTTAATGAGTTGCGGGCTGGCCGCAGGCAGTTGAGCGGCAAGGTCACCCAGTGTAAACTGCTCAACCAAAGCCAGTACGGTCTGTCTTACCATGTCACTTTTGGCGGGACGGGCCTGTGCTGATTCCACTTGCTGCTCAAACTCTTTGTAAGCAAGGCGCAGCATACTCAGAAAGTAGTTCCACCAGGGGATAATGATGTTCTTGCCTTTGTGCCAGCCGCGGGAACACTCTGCCAGTACATGGTAGTAGTCTTCCTTGCTCTGCTCGATCAAGCGTTCCAAACTGGTGTATCGGGCAACCTTGAAGCCATGCGCCTCAAGCAACAGCGTCGAAGCCAGTCGGGAAACGCGGCCGTTTCCATCACGAAAGGGATGGACGCAAAGCAGGTCAAACACAAAGGTGGCGATAAGTATCAGAGGCGGTACGCGTTCATCTTCGATTGCTTCGCGGTACCGCCGGCAAAGAGCGTCCATGGTCTGGGGGGTGTCCCTGGCCGATGTGGGAACAAACCTGACCTTTCTTTCCCCATTGGGCAAAATTTCGACGACAGCGTTGTCCCGCTCTTTCCACTTACCGGCATCACCGGAAAAACCACCTTGCGCCGTGGCATGCAGCCTCTGGATGACCTTCGGAGAAAGTGAGACCTGTCGTTTGCGAGAGAAAATCCAGTCCAAAGCCTGCTTGTAGCCTGCCAATTCCTTTTCAGAGCGGTCCCTGGGCTTTGCCTTTCCCAAAACCACCGGGCGGAGCCGGTCGGCTGGTATCGTCACCCCTTCAATCCTGTTCGAAGATTCGGCGCTCTGGATAATGGCCTGCTCGCGTAAAACTTCAAGAACTTCAGGCTTTTGTTTCATCCAGAGGTCCTGTTTCCCCCGAGCTTCCATGCATGCGCCAAGAAGCCAGCTCGTACCGATCGGGATGGACATTTCGGATAGTTTTTCCACATCCAATACCAGCAATTTCAAGAACCTCCATTGATTAGTAGCCGAATAATAGCTTATTTTTCGACCGGTAGCCAATTCTTTTTATTAAGGATGTGCAAGCCCCTGATCCGGGAAGGCGGCTACATAGAGAGCCCCGACGCTTTATCACCCACGCCGATCTGTCGCCGCTGATCTATGGGCAGGGGAAACACCGACGATGCTCCTGACCGAGCGAGAAAGAGCCGCGGCCGTGGCAGATGTGGCGCGGTTGATCCTGGCTTCAGATCAGACGGCGATGACCAGCGGATCGTGCCGGGAGAGCGACTGTACGGCTCCGATGACGCGATCTTCAGCGACATCGGAGAGATCCCGTTGGAATTGGACGGTGGCCTCGTCACAGAACGACCTCCCAGCTGGTCAGTAACTCCTGCATATCTTCGATACCGATGCGCAGAATCTCCGCTCCACGGCTCAGCGAAATTTTGTCTTCCTCCACAGCTAATGCTTCGTCAGGATTGGCGGGAAGACCTGGCGTTTGACCAATTGAACGGTTTCGTCGCAGGCGGGACAACCGGCGTTGAAGACTTCGATGATACGTTTGGTGTTCATGGTAAAATTCTCCTTATCGGGTAGTCCAAGGGGTAGTGGATATGTTCTTCGGCATGATCCCGTTTTCGTTCATGGCGCTGTCCGCCACCTGGCGGACGTCGGCAAGGCATCAGCGCCCCTTGGGATTTTTGACCGCACACCGGCATCCGCCGGTTTTCTTCTCAAGCAGGATTCTCTCCATAATCGTGGATTTTCCATTTTGCACGACATCCCGCGCGATGTCCGCGGCGGTATAATTGAAGCAATAACAAATCAAATCTTCCATAGGTTTCTCCCTTACAAGTGTTTCCGTCGCTGCTCTTTTCGCGCCGCTCGGCGAGTCTGTCTGCCGGCAATCAAATCCCAAACGGACGCGGCAACGAGTCCGGCAATGCCCATCCACACCAGCGGCGCGACAAAACCGACAAAAGTGAACATGAAAACCACAATTGCGCCGGCTGCATGGACAACCAGCGGAGCGCTGCGCCCATGCCGGCGGTAGGTGGCGGCCAGTCCGAGTCCTCCGATCACCAGGAACGCGACCAGCAATGGCGCCAAGACGGCGTCGTTGACCAGAAACCCGGCGCCGACCGCCGAAAGCAGGGCGATCAAAGGGCCGAAGCCCAGGCAGCACAGCAGCGTGAGGAGCGAGCCGGTCAATCCGACTTTTTTCAAATGCAGATTCATAAGGCGCCTCCCAATCCTGCCGGCTCATGGGGAACAGCAGGACAGTTTGGTCACATCCCTGTGAAACATCTGGGCGCAGAGCTTGATGCCTTCGGCTTGCGTCAGGTACGGGTGGCACATGGCGGCGATTTCCGAAACGCCGATCCCGCGGCGGATCGCCATGGCCGCCTGCATGATATGCTCGCCGCCCTCCGGAGCCAGCACGCGCGCCCCCACAAGGCGATGGCCGCCGCGTTCCTTGATCAGTTTGATGAAGCCGCGCGTGTCACGTGCGGCCAGCGCCTGCGGCACATTGTCAAGATCAAGCCTGAATATAAGGCCTGTACCATACTACAGAGTCAAGGGTTCGCGGGCAAGATTTCCTCCACAACAAATCCTGTCCGGCCCTCGCATGGGGGATTGGATGCCGGAAAAAGAAAAACTTCCGCATAGGATCGACGAGACGGTGGCCGGGATCGCCACAATACTGGCCCGGGGCTTTGCGCGTTTCAAAAGGAGCGGGCTGTTTGCCGCAGATTCGGCAAGCTTGAAAGCGATATGAACCAATTCGAAGAGCCTGAGGCACTTGGCCGAGAAACGTCTTGATTGTTCGGCCCGCCGGAGCGTTCACGCGTTCAAAAGTAAACGCCGCGGCATTTGAGCCGAAGCACATTGACCAAGGAGATTCCGGATGGAAGCAGGACTATTTCAGGAGATCCAGGGGCTTTCCCGTATGGCGGTGGGCGAAACTGAGGCAAAAGTATTTCGAGGTTATATCGAGGCCGAAGGAAACGCTGGCTGTTGATGTTTTCATCCGATTCTCCGATCTGCACCTGCCGGCGGCACATCGCGTCCGAAAACCGCAAATCCCACGGTGCCGATGATCCCGAAGACGAACGCGGCGACCAGGTTCGTTTCCGGGCTTACCTGCCACAAAAACGCGCCGCCCAGGGCGGCCGCGGATACAAAAACATCGCGGATCAGGTAGTACAGGCCGAACATGCCCGCCTTGCAGTGATCCGGCGACAAATCCATGATCAGGGCCTTGCGGGTCGGTTCGCCGAACTCCTTAAGCCCTCTAAGAATGAAGGCCAGGACCAGCCACTCGAAGCTGCGGCTGTAAAGCAGCACCAGGGGGAACAATGTGAAGAAGGCAAAGGTCGCAAGCACAAAGGGCTTCTTGGCGCCACGGTCGGCCAGATAGGCCACGGGTATATAGACCAGAACCGCCGTGGTCATTTCGATGGCGGTCAAAAGGCCGAACTGGACGGCCGAAACGGGTTGGGCGATGGTCTTCATGCTCCAGACCACCACGAAGGCGTAAGGAATCTGCTCGCAGAAGCGCACCAGGATGTCGGTGACCAGAAGACCCTTCATGGCCGGGTTCATGAGGCGAAAAAGTTTCAGCGGGTTCCTTTCCGGCGTGAGTGCGCAGGAATCGGATGCGCCGGGTTTGTCCGGCGGGTCGTCTTCGATCATCCACTGCTGGAGAAACAGCGCCGCCACGGCCATAACCAGGGCCGCGCCGAAGGCCAGCCGCACCCCCTGCCGCTCGCCCCATACCCCGATGAAAAAGCCGCCGAGCAAAGGACCCAGCGCCATGGGGATGCGTCTGACCAAAGAGTGCATGGTCACCCCCATGGTGCGCTTGTTGCCGGGCAGCACCTTGTACATCAGGCTCATGGTGGCCGGAAGCGAAATGGCCGACCAGGAGATGAAGAGCACGGCGCCGATGAGCACCGCCTGCCAGCTGGGCACCAGGATCACCAGGGCGAAGCCGGCCATGGCCACCAGGTTGAAGATCAGCAGCGAGCGCCTGGTGCCGATACGGTCGGAGAGGTAGCCGCCGGGAAAGGAGTAAAGGGCCGACAGCAGGTTGTCCATGGCTTGCAAGAGCCCGATGGCCAGCGCCCCGCCCCCCAGGGCCAGCATGTAGATGGGCAGAAAACGCTCGGCCATGCGTTCGCCCATGCCCACCAGCACCACCATGGCCAGCACGCCGACCGTGCTGCGCTGCAGACCGAGAAAGCTGGACAGCCGTGCGGCGCGGGTTTTCAGGGTTTCCGAAGTCGCCATACCGATTTCCTTTACGTGGCACTCCGGGACACATCCAGCCGGCACCAGGCATACAGGGCGTCGTAAACCTCGAACTGTCTTTCGATATTCTCCAGGTCATCCGGAAAGCGCAGGCTGTAACCCACGGCGATGGCTTCGAAGCCGGCGGCGAGGGGATCGGCCCCCGGGTGGCCGGTGTCCGCCGCGTTGATCACTTTGGCCATGCGCAGCAGCGCCGCATCCGTCAATTGGTAGTCTTCGATGATCGCATCGAAGGTGCAGCGCTCACCGCGGTGGTGCAGTTCGGCCCCCTCGGTGTCAAAGGGGATCGCGCCGGTCTTTGCGGCGATTTCCAGCACCTTGCTCTTGGGCGCGAAGATGAATTCGGCGTCCGAATCGACGAAGCGGGTGATCAGCCAGGGGCAGGCCACCCGGTCCACGTGGACATGGGATCGGGTTATCCATTTCATTTGAGTTCTCCTATTGCTGCCTGGCTCCGAATACAAGCCGGGTTTTTTTGTCTATGGATGGCATGGGAATTCTCCATTATCGATTGTCGTTTTGCGCGAAGGGAATGTCAGTTTCCCTTTTTTTATCAAAATAAGATTCAAACATCTTCCCGGAAGAGGCCCCGGGAGTGGCGGCCAGGATGCGGCAATGTATCCGAACAGATCCGCGGACTACGAGAGCAAACCCAGTGTGATGGCCGCAAGTGCAAGATAGCGCCCCGTTTTGGCAACCAGGACGATCAGCACGAAGCTCCACAGAGGTTCGCGCATCACCCCGGCGATCACCGTCAGCGGGTCGCCGATAACCGGCATCCAGCTCAGCAGCAGCGACCAGCGGCCAAAGCGCTGGTAGCTTCGCTGCGCACGTGTCAGCCGATCTTCGCCCACCGGAAACCATGGTTTGTGACGCCAGCGCTCGATAAAGCGCCCCATCAGCCAGTTCACCATGGAGCCAGCCACGTTCCCCAAGCCGGCCACCGTCACCAAGGCCCAGACCGGATGCCTGTCGATGATCAGCAGGCTGGTCAGCACCGCTTCGGACTGCAGCGGCAACAGGGTGGCCGCACCGAAGGCCGCTGCGAACAACCCGAAGTAGGCAGAAAAAATCATCTTTTCCCTCGCATCCCTTGCAGCGGATAGACTGACCCGCATGAGTAAGGGGTCAAACCTTGAATTGTGAATTGAGTTTGCCACTTCGACATGAACCTGCATTTCTGAACCTTTGAGTAAATCCGTTCTAGCAAAGTCCATCTCCAGAAGAGAACGCTTTTTCGTTCAAGGACGCTTGACATCTTGGAATTTTTTTAGTATCCTTTTGATACTATTTTATGTATAGGAACCTCATGGTGCAAGCTTACCAGCATTTTTGTCCTGTGGCCCGGACCCTCGAAAAGATAGGCGACAAGTGGTCGCTGCTCATTATTCGCGATCTTTTGGGAGGGCCGCAACGGTTTACAGACCTTCTCAACTACCTGAACAATATCACCCCGAAATGGCTGACCCAGCGTCTCCGGGACCTGGAAGCCGCCGGCATTGTCGAACGCGACAAAAAGTCCGGGCGGCGTGAGGTATGGTACCACCTGAGCCCTGCGGGTCGAGATCTCGGCCCTGTCATCGAGGCGCTCATGGTTTGGGGTTTTCGCTGGGCCATGCGGCCGCCGATGCCGGAGGAAGCGGTTCATCCCGACCTGATGATGCGGGGGCTTACGTATTCTCTCAACATGAAGGGGCGCAAGCTGTCCCGAAAAGCAAGATGGGCCATGCGATTCCCCCAGGCCACCTATCTCCTTTCCTTTGGTGAAGGAGGCTGGTCCAGCAGCCGGCAGGAAAATTCTTTCGCGGATGCCGACGTCACGATCACCACAACACCCGAAAACTGGGCCACCGTATTTACATCGCCCCGGTCTGAGCGCAGGCGCCTTGCGCAATCGTTGCAGATCGAAGGCCCCTCGGAAAAGGTTGCTGAATTCAGGAACATTTTCGGTATTCAAAAATGACCCCTTTGTTCCATCACCACACAAGTTGAGGCCAGACAATGCCGGCACCAAAAGAAGACCCACATCCTTTACGCATTTGCAATTACACCTGCCGGGAATATCTCCAACTGGTCAGATCGTTTCACGGCCATGTCGCCCCGGGAATGGTTCTGGGCGGCTTCATGGTCGATCTGGCCTGCAGACATCTTCCCGAAGGGGAGTTTTTCGATGCCCTCTGCGAGACAAGGGCGTGTTTACCGGATGCGATACAGATTCTGACCCCCTGCACGGTCGGCAATGGATGGCTCCGGATCGTGGACATCGGACGTTTCGCCTTGAGCTTTTATGAAAAATACAGCGGGCGCGGAATCCGGGTTTACGTTGATCCGGAAAAGATAAAACCATTTCCGGAAATACGAAACTGGTTTTTCAAGCTGACGCCCAAGAAGCAACAGGATCGTGAGCGGCTGATGGCGGAGATTCAAGAGGCCGGTTCCGCCATATGCAGTTACGCAGCAGTGCATTTCGATCCGGGGTTCATGCGCACACCCGGGAGAAAAGGGTTCAGCATCTGCCCAATGTGCCGCGAGGCTTACCCTTCAGAGAACGGTCCCCTTTGCGGCGGTTGTCAAGGAGAGCTGCCATACAAAAGATCTGAAACAACATTTCCCAAGGTTACGAACGGACCCGAATTGACGGTGGTGCCGGTCGATAAAGCTGCGGGAAAACGCGCCCTGCACGATATGACGCAAATTGTTCCAGGCAAGTCAAAAGGGCCGGCGTTCAAGCGCAACCAGTTGATATCCTCGGCGGATATCTGCCGGCTGCAGAAGATGGGCCGGAACTCCATTTATGTGGCTGAAGCGAAACCCGACGATATGACTTGGGTTCATGAAGACGAGGCAGCCAGGGCTCTTGCCGGGGCCATGGCCGGAGCGGGCGTCGTGGCCACGGACCCTCCGCGGGAAGGCAAAGTGGAATTGATTGCCGGCAGAGATGGTCTGCTTCGGGTAGATGAAAAGCGCTTGGAAAGTCTCAACATGCTGGGCGATGTGAAATGTGTAACGCGCCACGGCTTTACGGTGGTTTCGAAAGGAGACAAGCTGGCCGGCACGAGGGCCATTCCCCTCTACATCCACCGCGAGGTGTTTGATACCGCCATGGCTGTTTTGGGTGGGGAGCCCCTGCTTGAAGTGCTGCCATTGCATCCGGCCAGGGTCGGGATTTTGGTGACCGGAACCGAAGTGTTTCTGGGACTGGTGGAAGACCGGTTCATCCCCATCATCAAAGAAAAGGTGGAAGCATACGGCTGCAAGGTGGTCCACACCGCCATTGCGAGTGACGACCGCAAGGCGATCTGCGACAACATCGAGGACATTTTGACCAGCGATGTAGATCTGCTGATTACCACGGCCGGGCTGTCCGTGGATCCCGATGACGTCACACGCCCGGCGCTCCTGGAGGCCGGAGCGGTCGATCTGCAATACGGCGCACCGATTCTGCCGGGAAATATGACATTGCTGGCCCGGATCGACCATGTTCGGGTTATCGGCGTGCCTGCATGCGCGCTTTACCATAAGAGGACAAGCTTTGACCTGCTGCTGCCGCGACTGCTGGCCCGGATGGAAATCACCAGCCGTGATCTGGCGAAGATGGGGTACGGCGGCATGTGTTTGGAGTGTAAAGCCTGCACCTTTCCGGATTGCACTTTTGGAAAATAAGAAGAAGCCCGTAAGATTGATGGGAAGGAGCTTTTCTCGATGGAACCCGCGTTCCACCGGATGACCAAACGAAACAACATGCCGGTATTCACTGCCGGATAAAACGGGAGGTGGCCGATCATGTCATGGAAGAAAACAGTTTGTGTATTGTGCGCCAATCGATGCGGGCTCGAAGTTCAGGTGGAAAACAATCGCATGGTCAAGGTCCGCGGAGACAAGGACAGCCCGTTCAGTGAAGGTTATGTCTGCCGAAAGGGGTTGAACGTTGCCTTTCATCAGCACAACAAGGACAGGGTGCTGTTCCCGCTGAAGAAGGTGGAGAATCGGTTTGAGAAGATCTCCTGGGACCAGGCCATGAGCGAGATTTCGGAAAAACTGAAGGGCATTCTCGCTCAGCATGGTCCGCGCGCATTGGCTTCCCTGGTCGGCGGCGGTGAATTCAGTTTTTTGAGCATGCCTTTTCCCATTCGCCTGGCACGAAGACTTGGTTCCCGCTGGAACTACTCCGCCGCCAACCAGGAATTTTCCGGCCGGTACTGGGCGCACGGCCTTACATTTGGAAATCAGAACATCCAGATGGAACCGGATTTCGAAAATTGCGATATGCTGATGCTGGTCGGGAAAAATCCCATGATGAGCCATAATTTCCAACAGGCCCGGCGAAGATTGACCAGGATGTCCAAAGATCCGGATCGTCTTCTGGTCGTGGTGGACCCGCGGGTATCGGAAACCGCCCGCATCGCGGATGTTCATCTGGCGCTTCGCCCCGGAACCGATGCCCTTCTGATCAAAGCGATGATCGCCATCGTTCTCAACGAAGGTCTGTATGACAAGGACTATATTGACCGGCATGCGGATGGTTTCAACGAGATGCTTCCCTGGTTTGCGGGTTTTGACGCAAAAGCCGCCCTGAAGGTCTGCGACCTGGATTATCAACAGGTGGTCGATGTCTGCCGGGAACTCGCCAGGCGCCGTTCAAGTGTCGTGGATGACCTCGGCATACTGATGAACAGGCACAGCGCGCTGGTATCGTATCTGATCGTTGTGCTGCTGGCCCTTTGCGGGCGCATCGGCGTGCCGGGCGGCAATTATATGCTCGGCGGGGGTTCCGGGCCGGACCCCAGAGATCCACGGGCATGGAGAACATTGAAGACCGGTATTCCCGCCATCAACGGCATGTTCCCGCCCAATGTCTTGCCGGAAGAAATCATGCATGATCATCCGGAGCGCCTGCGGGCCGTGCTCTGCTACGCCTCGAACCCCTTGCGATCCTATGCCGACACAAAGGCCTATGAAAAGGCGTTTCAAATGCTCGATCTGCTGGTGGTGGCCGACATCGTGATGAGCGAGACGGCTGCGCTGGCCCATTATATTCTTCCTTGCAGAACGGTTTTCGAGTCCTGGGATGGATTTCCCGGCCAGGGTGTCTCGAAGGTCCATGCGCGCATGACAGCCCCCGTGGTTGAACCGGAAGGCGAGCAAAAAGAAAACGGCGAGATCTACACGATGCTGGCCGACGCGATGGGGATCATCCCCCCGCTTCCCGAATCGCTCTACGAAGCGGCCAAAGGCGGAAATTTCATGGCATACGGGCAGGAATTGGTGAAGTACATGATGGCTGCGCCCGAAAGCGGCAAAGTCCTGAACTTCATCATAGCAAAAACCCTGGGCGCGGCCATGGGATCGGTGCATCTCGCCAGTATTTTCCCGGCGTTCATGCAGCTCTCCGCCACGCGCCGCGAAGAGGCGGCGAAAGCGGGTTTTACCGAGGGACCGGAACAGGGCCTGTCGATGTATCAAGCTGTCATGAGCCATCCGGAAGGGGTATTGATCGGCTTACGCGATCCGGAAAAGAACATGGCGGCCAATCTGTCGACCCGTAACAAAAAAATTCAACTGTTCAATCCGGAAGTGGAGGATTGGATCAAGAAAATAAATCCAGTCGACGAAGAACAGCACCTCGAACCGGATGCGCGCTTTCCCCTGATTCTGATGGCGGGAAGGCATATGGACATGAACGCCAATACCGGCATGCGGGATCCTGCCTGGAATAGAGACAAAAGAGCGTGTACGCTGGCCATCCACCCCGCGGATGCGGAAGCGCTGGGCATCTCCGACAAGCAGATGGTTAAAGTCACCACGGAAGCGGGGGAGGAAACAATCGAGGCCGAAGTAACCATCGATGCCAGAAAGGGACAGGTCATCATCCCGCATGGATTTGGACTGATTTACAACGGAGTAAAGCATGGCGTCAACGTCAATGGATTGACAAAGAACACCAACCGCGACTTTGTCGGTACACCCATGCACCGTTATGTCCCCTGCAGAGTGGAGGCTGTCGGATAGATATGGATGGGGTCAGGGACCCCTTATCAATACAATTCACAATTCAAGGTTTGACCCCATCGGCACCCCATCGGCATGGATGGGGTCAGTCAGGGATCCCTTATCAATACAATTCACAATTCAAATCGGTTCCTTTCACCGGTCTCAGGCTGAGCAGCAGCCCCCAGGCGACCAGCGCCATTCCAATGACGATCCGGAACGTGAGCTGGTAACTTCCGAGAAGATCGAACAGACGGCCGGCTGCAAGGGGCCCCGCGGCGCCGCCCAGGGTGCCGAAACAAACGACGATGCCGAACAGGCTTCCGTGGAAACGGATGCCGAACCACTCCGCCACCAGGGGAGAAATGGCCGTGAAGAAGCCCCCGTGGGCCAGGCCGTAAAAAGCGGCGAAAAGATAAAGCCCCCACAGCCGGTCGGCGAACTGCAGCCACACGAGATCGCCCAGCAGCAAAAGGAAACAAGCGTGCATCACTATTTTGCTGCCCCTTCGGTCGATCACCAGGCCGCTGGCGAAACGTCCCAGCATGCTCACCCCGCCGATGGTGGACAGGACGCCGGCGGCCCGCAGCGGGGGGATGCCCGCATCGCGGGCATAGGGCACGATGTGCAGCAGGATGATCATCAGGCAGAAGACAAGAAAAAGATTGAGCAGGCAGATGGTCCACAACTGGACCGTCCGGACCGCCTGCGACAATGAAAGGCCGAGGTCCGCTTCCGGCACCGCGAAATCGGCCCCGGCGGTTTGCGGCCGGTTTTTCAGGATCATTGCGGCCGGGTCGCGGCGCAGAAACTGGGCCATGAGCGCCAGGGCGGCGGCCACGCCGATGCCGATCAGCGCGATCGCCCAGCGCCATCCGTAGTGCAGGATCAGGGCGCCGGCGAGCAGCGGGATGGCGAACTGTCCGGCGCCCGTGCCCACCTTGACGATGCCGGTCATGAACCCCCGGCGCTGGGAGAACCAGCGCGCGACGGTGGTCAAGGCGATGACATCGATCGCGCTGAGCCCCATTCCGAAGATGAGGCCGTAGAAAAGGTAGAGTTCGCCCAGGCTGGTCAGCCGGGCCATCAGGACGCACCCCAGGCCCAGCAGCAGTGCCGTGACCGACATGATCCGGCGCGGCCCGAAGCGGTCGTTCAGCCGGCCGACCAGGATGCCGAAAACTCCCGCACACAAGAAAGCCGTGGAAGAAGCCCCGGAGATGACGGCGCGGGACCAGCCGAACTCCTCCATCAACGGGTTGAAGAAAACACCGAAGGAAATATAGGTTCCCACCCCCAGCGCCTGGATGCTGAAGCAGATGGCGGCAATGAGATAGGCATAGGAGAATGGCCGGGGCATGATTTTCCCTCACAGGTCAGGTGTTGCGGTTTCTTGATGCACCGGGTTGGGGTCGGGACCAAGCCATTATATTGACAATTCTTCGGAATCTCCCATTTGAAGTGTTTTGGTGGCTTAGACTTCTAAAAGGAGAGTAAGCCCTTTATTAGGGCATTTTAGTCAAAATTACAACCGATTATCGTGGTCCGACCCCGGAAGTTCACCCCCAAAATTATCATCAGGCGATCAGACCGATCCTTCTCCTGAGCTGAATGCACTTCAGGATGACACCCGATCCTTTCGCGACCTCATCCCCAATTCCCTTTTCTTAGAACACCTTTTTTAAATAGCAAGCGACAGTCGTGTTAGAGAATGAAAGGAACCACTCAGCAATTTTGTCTTGAACTCACTATGATTACCTTTCGTAGAAGCAGGCAAAGGTCCGGCAGGAGGTTTGAATGCAACATCATATCTGGATGATTGTCGCCTGCATACTGCCGCTTGTGCTCATCTTCATTTTGCCCGCGCTCGGCTTGAACTCGAACGGGTTGTTCGCACTGTTGTTCGGGTGCTTCTTCATGCATCTTTTATGATGCGGGGCCACGGACACAATGGCGGAAAAGGAGATAAAGGACCGAAATGCCTGTCTGGGAAATGATTCCGGGAGTGTTGGAAAGTTCATGATGCCATTTGGTCAGAGTATTCCGGGGTGCTGGTCATGGCGTTCAACAAAAATCAAATTGCTCGAATCTATCACGAACGGGCACAGCATTATGACCTTACGGCCAATTTATATTATCTGTTTGGCCTGAGAGAATTCGCTTACCGAAAAAAGGCCGTGCAGGCATTGAGCCTTAAACCCGGCGATACGGTTGTTGAACTCGGTTGTGGCACCGGGTTGAATTTCCATTTTCTGCAGAAAAAGATCAGTCCGCATGGTCAGATTATCGGTGTCGATCTGACCGGAGCCATGCTCGCTAAAGCGCGGCAGCGTGCCCGGCGGAACCGCTGGAACAATATCAACCTGGTTCAAAGCGATGCGGCGTCTTTCGGATTTCCGCAGCGTGTGGATGGCGTCTTATCGACCTTCGCGCTCACCCTGGTTCCTGAATACGATCGGGTCATCCAAAACTGTGCTTCGGCATTACCTGCCGGCAAACGATGCGTGATTCTGGATTTCAAAAAACCCGAGCATTGGCCGAACTGGTTGATTCAGACATACGCGAGGCTTACCAAGCCATTTGGCGTTACATTGGACCTGGCTGAACGTCATCTGTGCAAATCGGTCCGCAGCCATATGGATTTGATTGACTTTAAAGAATTCTATTTCGGTGCGATTTACATTTGTGTCGGTGCTCCGGCCTAAAGGTGCTCCGGCCTAAAGAAAAGATAGGTGAGAAAATGGATAGAAAGACGAAAATGTCGGCGGAAGAACAGATTACCGATCCGGTCTGCGGGATGGTTATTGAAAAACAGTCGGATGATCTTTCATACGACTTTAAAGGCCGTATGTACTACTTCTGCAGCACATCCTGTCTGGAAAAATTCAAGGCCGCACCTGAACATTATATCGAAAAGGACCGGCCGCCGTCGGCGGTTCCGGAACCGATGGGCGCTGCCGTGTATACCTGCCCCATGCACCCTGAAGTCCGGCAGGACAGCCCGGGCGATTGCCCGAAGTGCGGCATGGCGCTTGAGCTTCGCACCCCCATGGCGACCGGCGCCAAAACGCAATGGACCTGTCCCATGCACCCCGAGGTGGTCCGCAATGAACCCGGCGACTGTCCAATATGCGGCATGGCCCTCGAACCCCGCGGGGGCATGGCCGGGGAAGAGGAGGAGAACCGGGAATATGTTTACATGCGCAACCGGTTCTGGGTGAGCGCCGTGCTGACCCTGCCGCTGGTCTTGATCGCCATGCGGCGTTTTTTCGGAATCGAGGAGTTGCTTGAACGTTTGGGGCCGGCGGCCCTGCACTGGTCGGAGCTGATCCTGGCGACGCCGGTCGTGCTCTGGGGCGGGTGGATTTTCTACGTGCGGGCCTGGCGTTCGGTGGTCACGTGGAACTTGAACATGTTCACGCTGATCGGTCTGGGTACGGCCGTGGCTTATGCCTACAGCGTAGTGGCGCTTTTGTTTCCCCAAATTTTTCCGCAATCCTTTCGGACCGGGGAGGGCACCGTCGGCGTCTATTTCGAGGCGGCTGCCGTGATCGTCACGCTGGTGCTGCTGGGCCAGATGCTCGAGCAGCGCGCCCGCAGCCGCACCGGGGCCGCTATCAAAGCGCTTTTGGGATTGGCGCCCAAAACAGCGCGCCGCCTCACCGATGCCGGGGTGGAGGAAGACATCCCTCTGGATCAGGTCCAGGTCGGCGATCGTTTGCGGGTGCGGCCGGGAGAAAAGATACCGGTCGACGGCATTGTCCTGGAGGGGGGCAGCCATGTGGACGAATCGATGATCACCGGTGAACCCATGCCCGTGGAAAAGCAAACCGATGAAAAGGTCATCGGCGCGACCGTGAACGGCACCGGATCATTGATCATCCGCGCGGAAAAGATCGGCGCGGACACGGTGCTTTCGCAGATTGTACACATGGTGGCCGAGGCCCAGCGAAGCCGGGCGCCGATACAGAAGCTGGCCGATCTCGTAGCGTCTTACTTTGTTCCGGCAGTGGTGGCGATCGCGGTGATCGCATTCATTGTCTGGGCGCTCCTCGGGCCTGAACCGCCCATGGCCTATGCGCTGATCGTGGCGGTATCGGTTTTGATCATCGCCTGCCCGTGCGCCCTTGGGCTGGCAACGCCCATGTCCATCATGGTGGCAACCGGCAAAGGGGCCAACTTCGGCGTGTTGTTCAAAGATGCCGAGTCGATCGAAACCCTGCGCAAAGTCAATACGCTCGTCGTGGACAAAACCGGAACATTGACCGAAGGAAAACCCCGGCTGACCCATATCGTGTCCGCCGACGGCTGGAAGGAGAACGACGTGCTGCGCCTGGCCGCCGGAATCGAAACAGCCAGCGAACACCCGCTGGCGGCCGCCATCGTCGCCGGTGCGCGGGAAAAGGGCATTGCTTTGCAGCAGGCCACCGGTTTTGAATCCCATACC